>DAOUAG010000018.1:0-18028 GCA_034433815.1 Dehalococcoidia bacterium
TGGATCATGACGGGGCCCCTGTGCCTGTTGGCGGTGCTGGCGGCGTTGGCTGGTTTCGCCAACATCGATGATGGTGTGACAACGCTGCTCACGGGCTGGCTGCCGGAGCGCACCCATGAGCTCATCACCGAGAGCGGCTTCAAGCTGTGGATCGCTGCCGCCTCGACGGGCGCTGGGGTGGCCGGTTTGGCGGTGGCCTGGCTGGTATACAGCGCGCGGGTGGTGAAGGCGGAGGACGTGCGATCGGCCCTCCAGCCGCTGCCAGACCTCTTGGACAACAAGTACTACCTGGACGCCCTCTACGAGGACGTGTTAGTTCGGCAGGGCATCCTGGGCGGTGTAGCCTGGCTGGTGTCCCTGTGGGACCGGTACGTGATCGATGGGGCGGTGAACGGCGTGGCCGGGACGGCGCGCTGGGCCTCTGGGCAGCTTCGCTACGTACAGACGGGCCAGGCGCAGATGTACGCGGCGATGGTGCTGTTGGGCGTGGCCGGCGCCATTGCGGGGATCCTCCTGGTGAACCCGCCATGAGGTGGCCAACATGCTGAGCTTAATCATCTTCTGGCCCCTCCTGGGCGTGTTGGCGATAGTGGCGCTGCCCAGGGAGCGAGAGGGGTTGAGCAAATGGATAGCGACTCTCGTTAGTGCCGCTGTCCTGGCGGTGGTCTTATACCTGTTTGTGGACTACGACCGGGGCGCTGGCGGGTTCCAGTACGTAGAACGGGCCACCTGGCTGGACTCTGAACTGGCCAAATTCAAGCTCCAATACTTGGTGGGGGTCGATGGGCTATCGTTGCCGCTCGTGGCCCTCACGGCTTTCCTGACCCTGGTGGCGGTGCTCGTGTCGTGGCGGATCGAGCTGAGGCCCAAAGAGTACTTCGCTTGGCTCCTGGTGTTGGAGACGAGTCTTCTGGGGGTCTTCAGCGCGCTGGACTTAGTGCTGTTCTTCCTTTTCTGGGAGATAGAGCTGATACCGATGTATTTCCTGATCTCCATTTGGGGTAGCGGGAACCGGGTGTATTCGGCCTGGAAGTACGTGCTCTACACGTTCTTCGGTTCGGCTTTCATGATAGTGGGCATCCTGGCGCTGGGGTTCACGGCTGGGACGTTCGACGTGCGGGAACTGGGAAGGCTCGGACCGGTAGAGGGGGCGATCCTACCGGCCTGGGCGATCTTCGCGCTGATAATCGCCGCCTTCCTCATCAAGCTGCCGGTCGTTCCGTTCCACACCTGGTTGCCGGACGCCCACACCGACGCGCCGACGGCGGTCAGTGTGATTCTGGCAGGGGTGTTGCTGAAGATGGGCGGCTACGGCATCCTGCGCATGAGCTTCTCCATCATGCCGGATGTGGCAAAGGACGCCTCCCTGTGGTTGGGGGTCATGGCAGCGGTCAGCATCGTCTACGGCGCTCTCATGACCCTCATGCAGACGGACCTGAAGCGGTTAGTCGCGTACTCCAGCGTTAGCCACATGGGGTACGTGTTGCTGGGTGCGTCAGCAGTGGGGATCGTGGGGCTACAGGGCGCGGCCATGCAGATGTTCACCCATGGCCTGATAACGGGGATGCTCTTCGTGCTGGTGGGCATGGTGTACGACAGGGCGCACACGCGCTCCATACCGGAGCTTTCGGGTCTGGCTCACCGAATGCCCTTCATCACCACGATGATGCTGGTGGCTGGACTAGCATCGTTAGGGCTGCCGGCGCTCGCGGGGTTCGTCTCGGAGGTGACGGTTTTCCTGGGCACCTTCGACAAATATGAGGCCCTTACCATCATCGGTGTGGTGGGCATCGCCTTCGCGGCGGGCTACATCCTGTGGACGGTGCAGCGGGTGTTCTGGGGAGAACCGGACCCGCGCTGGGCTGGGCTCGAGGACGCGACGGCCTGGTGGGAGCGCGCTCCTCTCCTGGCCATGAGCCTGCTGATCGTGGGCGTCGGGGTCTACCCGAAGGTGATGATGGACTTGTTCGAGGCTGGCCTGCGTCCCATAGCGGAGAGGGTGGCCTGAGGCCGATGCCAGGGGAAGACAAGTTGGAGGGCTGCCATTGACGGACGTTAATCGTCTCGGGCCGGAGCTGGTGCTTCTCATCGCAGCCGCCATCATCGTGGTGGCTGACGCGGTGCTTCCGCTGGCCAAGAGTGGCATTCCGGCCTGGCGTCGTGCCTGGATAGTGGCCTTGGCGCTGGCTGGCGCGGCGGCTTCCGCAGCATGGTCGCTGGCGCTGATCGGGGCAGACGAGAAGGGGCCCGCGTTTGAGGGCGTGATGATGGTGGACGATTACGCCCTGTTCTTCAACTTCCTCTTTGCGGGCATAACGGCCATGGTCGTACTGGCGTCGGCAGAGTTTTTGGAGAGGACGAGGTTCGCTGCCGAATACGTGGCGCTGGTATTGGCCTCGGCCGCGGGGATGATGTTAATGGCGGCCTCTGTGGACCTGATCGCCATCTTCGTGGCGCTGGAGCTGCAGTCCATCAGCTTGTACGTCTTGGTGGGGTTCTTGAAGGACCGACGTTCCAGCGAGGCAGCACTGAAGTATCTTCTCTTGGGAGCCGTGTCAACGGCGCTGACGTTGTACGGGATGGCCTACCTGTTCGGCCTCTCGGGATCGACAGCGCTGGAAGGGATCGCAGCCTACGTCCGGCAGGCCGACGGCGAGACGCGGACGGCGTTGGTACTGGCGGCGGTATTCTTGGCGGCTGGCCTGGGCTTCAAGCTGGCGGTGGTGCCCTTCCAGATGTGGGTGCCGGATGTGTACCAGGGGGCGCCAACGCCCGTCACGGCGTATCTTTCCGTCGCCAGCAAGGCGGCAGGATTCGCGGTGGTCATGAGGATCTTTGTGGTGGCGTTGGGAAGCGGCTTGATCTCGAGCGATTGGGCCAACATGTTCGCCGTCATCGCGGCCATCTCCATGACGCTGGGCAACGTCATGGCGTTGGTGCAGACCGACATCAAGCGGATGCTGGGATACAGCTCCATAGCTCAGGCCGGCACACTTATCATCGGGCTAGCGGCGGTGGCGGCGGAGGATCCGCAGCTCCTGCTGGGCACAAGCTCGATAGTGTTCTTCCTCGGGACCTACGCCTTCACCAACCTGGGGGCTTTCGTGGCCATCATCGCCATCTCCAACCGGATAGGATCGGACGAGATCGCGGATTACGCTGGGGTGGCCAAGCGTTCGCCATGGCTAGCTGCCGGGCTAACGGCGTGTCTGGTCTCGTTGACGGGCATACCCCCAACGGCAGGCTTCATCGCGAAGCTGTACGTCTTCAACGCGGCGGTGCGGGCGGACCTGGTGTGGCTGGCCATCCTGGGGGTGTTGAACAGCGTGATTTCGGCATACTACTACCTGCGGGTAGTGCTCAACATGTACACCCAGGAGCCGGCCAGCGAGGAGCGTTTCCAGCCCAGCCCGTCGTTGGGGTTGGCGCTGGCGGTGGCCGTGGCTGGGCTCTTCTTCATTGGCGTATATCCGTCCCTCTTGCTGGACGCCTCCGAGTCCGCAGCGCGCGTCCTGGGCTAGGCGCCAGCGTTTCTGATAGGCTGACCACATGGCTCCCCTGGTACTAGTAACAGTGGAGGACCCCTTTGCCGGCATGGTTGACGCCCGCTGGTTGGAGGAGCTCGCAGCAAAGGTGCTGGCGGCTGAGGGCTCTCACGATTCCGAGGTCGGCGTGCTGGTGACGGATGACGCCACCGTGCGAAAGTTGAACCGGCGCTACGCCGGAGAGGACTCGGCCACGGACGTGCTGTCGTTTTCGCTCCAGGAGGGGGAAGAGTTTGCCTGGCCCGATGGGGTGCAGCAACTGGGTGAGGTCATCATCTCGCTGCCGACAGCCCAGAGGCAGGCGCAGGAAGGCGGCCTGCCTCTGGAGCAAGAGATGGCGCATCTCTTGGTGCACGGATTGCTTCACCTGCTGGGGTACGATCATGCGGACCCTGAGGGCGAGCGCCGCATGCGCCAGCGAGAGGAACTGTTGCTCCGCTCGGCCGGGTACGAAGCCGGTCATTGATTGACGCGACCTTCTGTAACTCACGCCCCGGCGGGCTTATAATGGCGGCGTGGTTAGCGAAGCCCCGTCGGCGTCCTCCGGCCAGGTCCTATATAGGAAGTGGCGCCCGCAGACATTCTCTGAGGTAGTTGGGCAGGACGCCGTCACTCGCACGCTGCGCAACGCGGTAGCGGCGGGCCGGCTGTCGCATGCGTACCTGTTCTGCGGGCCCAGGGGTACGGGTAAGACCAGCCTGGGGCGGCTGCTGGCGAAGGCCGCCAACTGCGCCTCCCCGCGGGATGGTGAGCCCTGCAACACGTGCGACTCCTGCGTGGCCTTCCGCGAAGGGCGGGCGATGGACTTCATCGAACAGGACGCGGCCAGCCACAACAGCGTCGACGACATCCGCCAGCTCCGCGAGAACGTGGTGCTGACGCCCATGTCCGGCAAGAAGAAGGTATACCTGCTGGACGAGGTACACATGCTGAGTCGCGGGGCCTACAACGCCTTACTGAAGACGTTGGAGGAACCGCCGCCGCACATCATCTTCGTGCTGGCCACGACGGACCCCCACAAGGTAGAGCCCACTATCGTCTCGCGCTGCCAGAGGTTCGATCTGCGGCGCATACCGATGTCGGCAGTGGTGGGGAAGCTACGGGAGATCTGTCGAGGCGAGGGGTTCTCTCTGGACGACCCGTCGCTGGAGGAGATCGCGCGGGCGGCCACGGGCAGCCTCCGGGACGCGATAAACGCCTTGGAGCAAGTGGTGAGCCAGTACGGGCCGGCGCCGACGTTCGAGCAGGTGCAAGAGGCCCTGGGCTTGCGGGTGGATGCCCGCGCTGGGGTTCTCGCTCGGCAGGCGCTGAGCTACGACCTGGCAGGGGGGTTAAGGCTGATCAACTCGGTGCGAGACGATGGCGCTGACATGAGACAGTTTGCCAAGCAGGTCTCGGGGCGCCTGCGGCAGCTGCTGCTGGCCAAGACTGGGGCGATCGATGGCTTGGACGCGCCGCGCGAGGTGGCAGAGGAGCTGGTGGCGGAGGCGGCAGGCCTACGGCAGGAGGAGATCGTACGGGCTTTACGCATCTTCGCGCGGGCCGATTTCCGGGAGGATCCGCAGTCATCCCTGCCGTTGGAGCTCGCGCTCATCGAGTTCGTGTCGGAGGCGCAGCCGGCAAGGGAGACGCCTGCCGTGGCTGCTCCGGTGCCTGAGCCGAGGTTCAGTATACCGGTGGCCGAGGGCGAGGAGGTGGCCAGCACGGTGACGAGCACCGTGGTCGGGCCGCCGGTGGAGCGTCAGGCAGGTGCCGAGGGCGGCGAATCGCAGGTTGCTGCCCCCGCTAAGACGGGCGCGGGCGACGGGTTGTTGGAGCGGGTGCGGCAGTCTTGCAAGGAGAGCGACCGGCAGTTGTCGGCGCTGCTCAACGGCTCCTGCGAGGTAAAGTCGGTCGATGGGGATACCGTCGTTCTGGGGTTCTACCACACCTTCCACCTGGAACGAGTGGAGAGTGGCCAGTACGTGGGTCGCCTGGAAGCGCTGTTCTCCTCGGCCTTGGGGAGGCAGGTCAAGCTAGTGCTGGAGCACACGCCCCGGGCGCCGAGGCCGCCAGCGAAGGGCGGGCATCTGGTGCGGGCCGCCCAGGAACTCGGCGTAAAGCCCGTGAGGAAAGGAGACGGGAAGTGAGCAGCCGCGGTGGGTTCAATCAGAATGAGCTGATGAAGCAGATCCAGCAGATGCAGGCGAAGATCGCCCAGGTCCAGCAGAAGCTGGAGGAGACGGTGGTGCAGGCGAGCGCCGGGGGCGGCGCTGTGGAAGTGACGATGAACGCGCGGCCCGCCCTGCAATCCATCATCATCAAGCCAGAGGTAGTGGATCCGGACGATGTAGAGATGCTCCAGGATCTGATAACGGCTGCCATGAACGAGGCGCTCGAAAAGATCCGGTCTAACCAGATGCAACAACTGGCTGGTCTGGCAGGCGGACTGAACATCCCTGGGCTGAACCTCCCTGGCTTGACGTCTTAGAACGGGGCCAAGGAGCCAGTTTGACGAGGTACAGCGTTGCAGGAACCCTCTCGGCTGACAGCAGCCCCCCTGGCGAGGCTCATCGAGGAGCTATTTAAGCTTCCTGGCATCGGCCCCAAGAGCGCGCAACGCCTGGCCTACCACATTCTCCGGCAGCCGGTCTCTGAGGCACGGGCTCTGGCCAGCGCTATCCTGGAGGTAAAGGAGAAGATCGCCTTCTGTTCCGTCTGCCAGAACGTGACGGACGCAGATCCGTGCCGGCTGTGCACCGATGAGCGCCGGGATCGGTCAGCAATATGCGTCGTGGAGGAGCCCCAAGACGTAATGGTTGTGGAGCGTTCGGGCTCTTACAGAGGCTTGTACCATGTGCTTCACGGCGCCATCTCGCCGATGGATGGCATCGGGCCGGAGGACTTGAAGATCAAGGAGCTATTGGACCGCATAGAAGCTGGCGGAGTGGCAGAAGTAATCCTGGCCACTAATCCGAACCTTGAGGGTGAGGCCACGGCCATGTACTTGGCCCGCGTTCTACGTCCCCTGGGTGTGAAGGTGACGCGTCTGGCGAGGGGCCTGCCAGTGGGTGGCGACCTGGAGTATGCGGATGATGTGACCCTGGCCCGAGCCCTCGAAGGCCGGCAGGAGATGCAGGGTTGAAGCATGCCGGCGCCGCGGCTTTTCAAGACTGAGGCCATCGTTCTGCGTCAGCGGCGGCTGGGTGATGCGGACCGTTTCCTAACGATCCTTAGCCCTACCCTAGGGAAGATGGATGTCCGGGCGAAGGGGGTGCGAAGGATGACCAGCCGCATGGGGGGTCACCTCCAGCCCCTGACGCGATGCGTAGTGCAGTTGGCGCGCGGAAGGGCCAACGACATCGTCGCCGGCTGCCAGGCGCTGGAGACCTTTCAGCCCCTGCGAGAGGACCTCGATCGGCTTAGCCGTGCCCTATACGCAGCGGAGCTCGTGGAGCGGATGACGCCTGAGAGGGTGCCGAGCGCTGCTACCTACCGTCTGCTGGCCGAGACGTTGGAGCGGCTAGCTACCGAGCCGGGGGACCTGGACATGGTGTTGCGCTTTCTGGAGATGAGGCTTCTGGACCAAGCTGGATTCCGGCCCCAGCTAGAGACGTGTGCTGGCTGTGGCAATGCGTTAGAGCCTGTGCAAAACTTCTTTGCTCCTTTGGCTGGCGGCGTTGTCTGTCCGGTTTGTGCGCCTGGGGCCGGCGGCGCCCGGGCCCTCTCGGTCAACGCCTTGAAGATGTTGCGCCTCCTTCAACGAAGGCCTTATAAAGATATGGTGCGGGTGAGGGTGCCGCCCGCCCTGAGCCAGGAGATAGAGCGCCACCTGCACAGCTACCTCGTGTCTGTGCTGGAACGCGACATAAAGGCGGCCTCGTTTATTCAGCGTCTGCGGAGGGCTGGAGGGCCGCGGGAGAGGATCGGGGCCTGACTAATGCCACTGTATGAATACTACTGTGAGTCCTGCGACAAGGTGTTCGAGAGGCTGCGGGCGATCAGCGACTCCGAGAAACCGGCGGCCTGCCCGGACTGTGCCGGGGAGGCGGAGCGCATCATGCCGACTACCTTCGCTCCCATGTCGTTCAGACAGGGTTGGGCCCAGCGGGTGCCCTTCCACCATCACCCGGTGAGGGCCGACGAGCCCAAGAAACCGATCGCGCTGGTCAGGCCGAAGGCACGAAAGCCGGTCCGGGGCCGCCCGCGCCAGAAGGGGGTCTGATACCGTGCCGCTGTACGAGTTCTACTGCGAGAGTTGCGGTGCTGTGTTTGAGACCTTCCGCCAAATTAGGGACGCCTCCCTGCCGGCGCCGTGCCCGCAATGCGGGCGGGACGCGCCCCGCATCATGTCGGCGTTCAACGCCTTCACTATGCGCGATGGCTACCCCCGCAGGATCCCGGATAAGGGCACCTACTGGCATATGGGCAAAGAGGTGAAGACGCGGGTCAAGCGCATGAAGGGTTGGGAGCATCCGGAGCTGGCGACGCCGAAGCCGAAGCCCAGGCCAACCAAGGGAGACATCGAATTTCAGCGGGAGAAGCGTCTGGCAGAGCTGCAGGAGGCCCGCTATCGCGACCGCTGGGGAATCGACGAGCACGGCTTCCCGACCGTCAAGGCCAAGAAGGTTAAGCCAGAACGGAAAACGCTGGCGCCTTAGCTGCGCCGCTCCAGAATATAGTCTGCCAGCTCTAGCAGCGTCTGCCGGTCCGGCGTACCGGGCAACACCTCGAGCCCCTCTTTGGCCCTAGCGCAAAACTGCTGCGCCATGGCCCGGGACTCATCGAGAACACCCGAGGTGCGTACAGCTTCGATGGCGGCTGCTAGGCGATCCCTCGTCGGCCGGGCAAAGTACTTGGCGATAGGGTTGTCGTCGGGCCGGCGTTCCGCGAGTAGCAGTGAGGGTAGCGTAAGGGTGCCCTGCATGAGATCGCTGCCGGCTGGCTTACCCATCTCGCTCTCGTCCCCAACGAAGTCCAGGATGTCGTCGATTATCTGGAAGGCCATGCCGAAGTTGTAGCCGTATTCGCGCAGGGCGGCGATCCACTCTTCGGGCTGGTCGCTCACGATGGCGCCACCTTCGCAGGCAGTAGCAAAGAGGGACGCCGTCTTGCCGCCGATGCGCTGGAGATAGTCGCGGATGGTCTGGCGGCTGTCGTAGGCGGCCAGATCTTGGCGGATCTCCCCCTTGGCCATGACCATGAGGGTGTTAGAGAAGAGCTTGATGACGCGGAGGTTGTCCGTGCGGGCTACCTGGTCTGCGGCGTGGGCGAAGAGATAATCTCCCAGCATGACAGTGGTGGAGTTGAGAAAGGCGCTGTTGACGGTAGGGCGCCCGCGGCGAGTGGCGGCGGCGTCGATGACGTCATCGTGCACCAGGGTAGCGGTGTGTAGGAGCTCGACGGAGGCCGCGAGGGGGACCAGGAGGTCCAGGTTGTATGCCCCGAAGCGGCCGGCCAGGAGAACCAGGGCTGGCCGCATGCGCTTGCCACCGCCAGAAAGCACCATGCGCAGCATCTCGCCCAAGGGGCCGTAGTCCACGTCCTTGATGGACTCGATGGTTCGTTCCACCAGGGCCAGGTCTTGCTGGACGGAGCCGTAGAGGACGCTGGTCTTCACCGGATGCTCTCCGGGGCCGCGGATGAGGGCTCGCCGATGTCTCCCAGGCCGAAGAGCCAGGCCGCCGCTAGGGCGGTTCGATCGGCGACGTTGCCATAGGATTCGCCCCGTAACTCGGCGATGTACCTGACGGTCTCAGGGAGGTAGGCCGGTTCATTGCGCTGCCCTCGCTTGTCCTGGGGTGGCAGATAGGGTGCGTCGGTCTCGACGGCCATCCAGCGCAAGGGAATGCCGGAGGCGACGGCCCTCGTGCGATGAGCTCCCGGGTATGTGCAGGTGGCCGGGATGGAGATGACGAAGCCGATTTCGATGTAGCGGAGGGCCAGGGCCAGATCGCCAGCGAAGCAGTGCATCACACCCAGAGGCCGGTCCCTGGGCCACTCGCGGATGATCTCCCGCTCGTAAGCGGCCAGGACTCCAAACGTCTGCTCATCGGCGTTGCGGGAGTGGATAACGACGGGAAGACGGGCGGCCCGGGCCAGCTCCAGCTGCTGTTGGAAGGCGCGGAGTTGGGCGTCCCGGGGCGACAGATCCCTGTAGAAGTCGAGCCCGATCTCGCCGATGGCTACCACCCTAGCTGAGTCTGTCAGGGCGAAGAGGGCCTCGATCTGCTTGGCGGTAACATCCGCGGCATGATGGGGGTGCACGCCCACAGCAGCGAAGACGCCGTCGTGGGAGTCGGCCAGTTCGACGGCGCGACGGCTGCTCTCTAGGTCGTAGCCAACCACCACCATGGCGGAGACGCCGGCCTCGCGGGCCCTCTTGAGAACGGCGGCGCGGTCCCGGTTGAACTTGGGATCTTGGAGGTGGCAGTGGGAGTCGACCAGCAACGTCAGCCTCCTAGCCGGCCTTCTTCCTCTTCGACAACGGAGGGATCTAGTTTCTTGAACAACGGCTTGGCTTCGGCCAGGGGTCGGCCGGGCTCCGGGATGGAGAACTGCCAGCCGGCCGCTTGGACGGGGCCTTCGTGACCCAGGTAGGCATGTAGAGTTTGGCAGGTGAAAGGAAGGTAGGGGTAGAGAGCGACCTTCAGGGCGTTGATGGCGCCTATGGCGGTATAGAGCACGGTGGCACAGCGCGTCTTGTCCTCGCTGAGGAGGCGCCAGGGTGCGTTCTCCTCTACATAACGGTTGGCGTCTCGGGCGGCGGCCATCGCCGACTCGAGTCCGGCTCGGAAGCGGCAGAGGGCGATCTGCTCTCCGGTTTCAGCCAGGGCCTGTTCGGCGCGAGAAAGGAGGGCGCGGTCGGCACCGGAGAGCTCGCCCGGGACGGGGACGGCGGCGTCGAAGTGACGGTAGGCGAAGGTGAGGACTCGATTGACGAGATTACCCCAGGTGGCGACGAGCTCGTCGTTATTCCGGCGCACGAAATCGGCCCAGGTGAAGTCGGAGTCAGAGGTCTCAGGCATGGTGGCCGACAGGTAGTAGCGCAGGGGATCGGGATCGTAGCGTGAAAGGTAATCTGGGACCCATACCGCCAGGCGGCGGCTGGTCGAGGCCTTGCTGCCGCGAATCGTCTGGTACTGGTTGGCCGGGACGTCGTACGGGAGGTTGAATCGCTCCCCCTTGCCTTCGCTGTAGCCCATGAGCTGGGCCGGCCAGATGAGGGTGTGGAAGGGGATGTTGTCCTTGCCGATGAAGTAATAGTGGCGGCAATCGGGATCCTGCCAGTAGGCCCGCCAAGCATCAGGATCGCCCTTGGCCTGGGCCCACTCTTTGGCTGCCGAGAGGTAGCCGATTACAGCCTCGAACCAGACGTAGATGCGTTTGCTCTCCCAGCCCCTGACCGGGACCGGGATTCCCCAATCGATATCCCGGGTGATAGCCCGGTCTTGGAGACCCTCGTTGAGGATGCCGAGGGTCCAGTTAAGGACGGGCTTGCGCCAGTGGGTCTGTTTGGATACCCAGTCTCGGAGCCTTTCGTTGAAAGCGCTGAGGCGGAGGAAGAAGTGTTCCGAGTCGCGGATCTCCGGCTCCGACTTATCGAACCGGCAGCGGCGATCCTTTAGGTCGATGGGGTCGACGACACGGCCACAGTTATCGCACTGGTCGCCGCGGGCGTTGGGGTCGCCGCAGTAAGGGCAGGTGCCTTCGACGTAGCGGTCCAGCAAGAAGCGCTGCTCCACCGTGCAGTAGGGCAGGCGCATCGTGGCCTGGTAGATGTATCCCTTTTCCAGCAAACGGAGGAATACGTCGTGGGTTACGGCCTGGTGGTTCTCGGTGCCGGTGCTGGTGTACAGGTCCCAGCTTATGCCCAGGCGCTGCCAGGATTCGAGGAACTCGGCGTGGAACTGGGCGGCCACTTCTGCGGGTGTGCGGCCCTCGGTCTCAGCCCGCACCGTTATGGGAGTGCCGTGCTGGTCGCTGCCGGAGACCATGAGGACATCGTTGCCGGCAGTGCGGTGATAACGGGCGAAGATGTCGGCTGGGAGGTATGCGCCGACGATCTGGCCTATGTGCAGGGAGCCGTTGGCGTAGGGCCAGGCGACGCCCAGGAAAACGCGTTGCTTCTTATGCGGGCCGGCCATAGTTGTCGAAAGGATTGTAGCATTGCCGGGGAGCCTGGGGCACGGTCGTGGGCCACGCCTAGCCCGGCGGCCCGGCCTTGCCGGACCGGCGGGAGAGCTCGACCCAGGCTGCGTAGACCTGCCTCTGCGGCAGGCCGGTGGCAGTGCTCACCCTGCGCACGGCCTCGCGCACGGGGAGGCCCTGGTCGCGCAGCCGGAGGAGGGACTCGCGGAGGGCGTCCTGGCTGACATCGGCTGGCGCTTCCGTGGCGCCTTCCACCACCAGGGTGAACTCACCGCGAGGTTCGGCGAAGTGATCGAGGGCCTCGGATATCCGGCCCCGAAAGATCTCTTCGTGGAGCTTCGTTAGCTCGCGGCACACGGCGATCCTTCTGTCTCCCCAGGAGGCGAGGACGGCGGTCAGGGTCTCGCGCAGGCGATGGGGGGCTTCGAAGATAACCACGGTTCGTGGTTCTGCCGCCAGCGATTCGAGGAGGCGTTGGCGCTGCCCATGCCTGCGGGGGAGAAATCCTAGGAAGGTGAACTGGCGGGCCGGCAGCCCAGAGGCGGTGAGGGCAGCCAGCAGGGCAGAGGGCCCAGGGACCGGCACCACCGGGAATCCGGCCTCTATGGCGGCCAGCACCAGTTCGTATCCGGGGTCGCTGAGGCCGGGTGTGCCGGCCTCCGAGACGAGGGCAACGTCTCCCTGCTGTAGCGCAGCGAGGATTGCCGGAGTGCGGGTCCGCATGTTGTGCTCGTTGTAGCTCATCAGAGGAGTTCGGATAGCGTGGCGGGACAATAGCTTGCGGGTGGTACGGGTGTCTTCGGCGCAGATCAGGGCCGCCTCTCGTAACGTGCGCAGAGCGCGGAGAGTCACGTCTTCCATGTTGCCGATGGGTGTAGCGACCAGGTAGAGGGTTCCCATGTTGATAGGATTATACGCCTTAGCGGTTCCAATGTGGAAAGTGTTTACACTCGTTCACCGAAACTGGCCCCAAATGCCGTTGACTGCGTCGGAGCCCAGTTGATAGACTAATTGAAAACCCCGGCTGCTTTTCATAAACCGAGGCGAGGCATTATGAGTCTGGTAACTTTCAAGGAACTCCGACCCGCCTACGGGTTTGACGAAGTCGCCATCGTGCCAGGGACGGTAACCGTCAACCCGGAGCTCACAGATGTGCGGCTGACCATCGGCCCGCACACCTTTGCGCATCCGATTTTGGCGGCAGCCCTGGATGCCGTCGTCAACCCAGCCTTCGCCATCGAGTTCGGCCGCCGGGGCGGGCTGGCAGTGATGAACCTGGAAGGCCTCCAGTGCCGGTACGAGGACGCAGACGCGGCCATCATGGAGGTCATCAGCGCGCCGCAGGAGAGTTCAGCAGCCGTGATCCAGCGGCTGACGGAGGCGCCCATCCGCGAGGAGTTGGTGGGAGAGCGCATACGCCAGATCAAGGCCGCCGGCGTTGTCTGTGCGGTTTCCTGCACGCCGGCCAACACCAAGCGTTTAGCGCCGATAGCCGTGGACGCGGGAGCCGATATATTCGTGGTGCAGTCCACCGTGACCACCGCCCGGCACATCTCTCGTAGTATTCGGGGGTTGATCTTTGAAGAGCTGGTGGAGAACATCCGGGTCCCGGTGTTGGTGGGCAACACCGTGGGATACGCGGCGACTCGGGAGCTGATGGAGACAGGGATCCACGGGGTGCTGGTGGGTGTCGGGCCCGGCGCCATCTGTACGTCCAGGGAGGTCCTTGGGGTAGGTGTGCCCCAGGTGACGGCGACCATCGAGTGCGCAGCGGCCCGGGACCAGTACTTCCGGGACACCGGGCGTTATGTGCCCATCATCACGGACGGCGGAATGCGCAATGGCGGCGACATCTGCAAGGCGCTGGCGGCGGGAGCCGACGGCGTCATGCTGGGGACAGCCTTCGCTAGGACGCAGGAGGCGCCGGCCAAGGGCTATTCGTGGGGGATGAGCACTGGTCACGCGGAGCTGCCACGGGGTGTGCGCATCCACCCCGGAGTGGACACGACGCTCGACAGGCTGCTGTTCGGTCCCACATCGCGAACCGACGGCACGGAAAACCTGGTGGGGGCCATTCGCACGTGCATGGGCGTCTGCGGCGCGCAAACCATCGCCGAGTTCCATGAGGCAGAGATGGTGGTGGCGCCCTCGATAAAAACCGAGGGCAAGGTCTACCAACTCGCCCGTTAGGCACCCTGACCTCCCCGCTTCCGTCTCGACGTCTCGCGGCGCCAGCCGATCAAGCTCCCGAGACATCAACCATCCGTTTCGCTCACCCCGCGGGGATCGAAGGTGGGCGAGAACGAAACGATATCTCAGCCCTTGCTAAGGCCCTTGAAGCGTGAGCCGCCTCGTGCAGGGGGATGCAGTTATGGTAAGCTGTGGAGCGCCAGCCGCGCGCACCCGGCTGTGATAGCATTTTTCACGGCTTCCCGCCTGCCGTGAAGAAGGAGCGAGCCATGGGTTCATTTCTCGGTTTCAGGGGGCTGGCGCTAGCCGGCACCGTTGCCTTGCTGGCGCTGGCCCTGGTGGGGACGGCCGGAGCCATCACTAACGGACGGCCCGATGGAGAGGAGCACCCTTACGTGGGGCTCGCCGTCTTTGACGACGCCAATGGCAACCCCCTCTGGCGTTGCAGCGGCACCCTACTATCGCCGAGGATCTTTCTGACGGCTGGGCACTGCACCGAGCCGCCGGCCGCCAGGGCCACCATCTGGTTCGAGGCCGACGTGGATGCGGGCATGCCGGGCAACGGTTACCCCTACGGTGGCCCCACGAGCGTGGACGGGACGCCCTACACGCACCCGCAGTACGATCCCAACGCCTTCTACCTGCACGACCTAGGGGTCGTGGTGCTGGACACACCGGTCATCAAGGATCAGTACGGCGCCCTGCCTCCGCTGGGGCTGCTGGACTCCCTAGTTAAGGCTCGCGGCCTGAAGGACGTGACGTTCACGGCCGTCGGCTACGGCTTGCAGCGCATCAACCCCGTGTTTGTGGAGTCGGCCAGGGTGAGAATGCAGGCCACTCTGGAACTGGTTTCCCTCAAGGGGACGGGGGGGATTCCGTCAGGGACGTCGGTGTTCCTCAGCGGGAACGCGCACACGGGCGGCACCTGTTTTGGGGACTCTGGCGGCCCGCAGTTCTTGGGGAGCAGTAACGTGGTGGCAGCCGTGACGTCCTTCGGGCTGAACGGGAACTGCGCTGGCGTCGGCGGGGCCTACCGGGTGGACACCGCGGACGATCTGGAGTGGCTCTACTGGGCCTTCGGGGATCAACTGCCGTAGCTCCGACTTCGCGAGGTTAGCGGCGGGGGCCGATGACATCCCGGAGGCCGTCCCACCACCGACGGACCAGGGCAAGGGAGCGGGCCTGGGCATTAGCGGCGGCCTCAGTGGCCTCCGCGAAGAGAGAGGTGAGGTCGCTGGGTTGCTTGGCCCAGCGGCGGCCTACGTCCGCCCACTCCCGCGCGCCCTGCCGGGCGGATTCGATGGCCTCGTGAAGGGTGTCGCGGTTGCTCTCAGCGAGCCGGCGAATTGTGTAAAAAACCATCATGTGCCGGTTGGTGATGGCGTTAAACCGGCTGTCGAGGGATGATCTCTCCATGACGAGCGCCCTCCTGGCTGGTACGCCCGCCATTATGCACCTTTGGCGCGAAGAGTCAAGGCTGCTGAGGGCCTAGGGCTGCGACGCTGCTGGGATCGGCTCCGGCTCTGGCTCTCGCTCCTCCAGGGCCTCGAGGTGTCCTCGTATCGCCTCGATGAACCCGTCCGGATCCTCCAGCGAGAGGTAGAGCCGTTCACAACTGACCGGGACGACGAACAGCCGCACCCTCTGGGGCGTCCTAAAGGTGATGCGGACAATGTTGCGGTAGGCTCCCACCAGGCCGACGGCGCCGCGCAGGTTGGTTCGCGGGCCGATGCCTGCCCACAGGGGCCAGGTGGCCCTGTCGGCGCCAGCGATCTCCTTGAGAGCGAAGGTGTGGTCGAACATAGGGCCAAATTCGACGCGCATCTTCCCATCGCGCAGTTGCACGAGCGCCTCTCGCCTGGAAACGCCGAATGGCAAGAGCAGGGCGGAGCCCAACCCGGTGATGAGAATAGGGAAACGATGGCGAGTTGTCATGCCTGATCGCCTCCTTCCATTGTAAGAGTGCAGCCCTTGGCGCGGCGAAGGTTAGGGCCAACCGTACTCTTCCGGCGGGCCGAGTGGACTCGCGCTCGGCGCAGATGCCTAGGGTGCCGGCCTAGGTGTATACCGCGAGCACACGATCTAAGCCCGCAAGGTCGGGCTTGATCTCGACGCGTGCCGCCGGGAAGGCGGCGCGGGCTAGGGAAGCGACGGCTGGGCCGTGGCCATCCCCGATCTCGGCGAAAAGGGCGCCGCCAGCGCGCAGGTGGGCTGGCGCCTGGCGCAGCAACCGCCGGATGAGGCGGAGGCCGTCGGGGCCGCCGTCCAGGCCGCGCCTGGGCTCGTGCTCCCTGATCTCCGGCGCCGCCGCCGCCCAGTCCGCTGTCGCCACGTAAGGGAGATTAGCGACGATGATGTTGGCCTTCAGGCCCGAATCCAGGCTGGCTGCGGGGTTCGGCTCGGACCTGCCAGGATGGCTTTTAAGTGGCATCAGCAGATCGCCCCACAGGAAGGTGATGCGATCCCCTGCGCCGTGGCGGTGCGCGTTGCGGCGGGCGAGGGCAAGGGCCCGCTTCGAGATGTCGATGGCCAAGATCTGGGCGTTGAGCAGGTTGACGGCCACGGCCACGGCGATGGCGCCGCAACCTACCCCTACGTCTACCAGGACGAAAGGTGCGCCGGCGAATCGATCCCGAGCGTAAGCGATGGTTAACTCCACCAGAACCTCGGTCTCGGGGCGTGGGATGATGGCGGCAGGGGTGACCAGGAAGTCGAGGCCGAAGAATTCGCGGTGCCCAAGGATATAGGCCAAGGGCTCATGGGCGAGACGACGGTTTATGAGGCGCTGATAACGTGCGTAAGCCGCGGGGGCCATCGCGTTCGCAAGGCGTTGGTACAGGCGGACCCGGTTCCAGCGAAGGGCGCGAAGAAGGAGAAGCTCGGCCTCCAGATGGGCCTCTTCATTGCCGGCCGCTCTCAGGCGCTGCCTTCCCTCCCGCAAAGCGTCCCGTATGAGCACATTCCGTCCTTTGCCCCCAGTTTTGGCGGCCCGAACATTCCCCTTTGCCGTCCTTTGGGAGCTTGCAGATATGCTTAGCTTCTCTTCTCGCTCGTCTTGCAGGTGAAGAGTTCCGATATCATGCCAGTTGCGCCTCGAGGAGGCGTGCTTGTTCGTGCTCCTCGAGAGCGTCGAAGACGTCATCCATCTCGCCGTCCAGAAGGGCCGCGAGGTTGTGGCGAGTGTAACCGATACGGTGGTCCGTCATGCGGTCCTGGGGGAAGTTATAAGTGCGTATCTTTTCGGCCCGGTCGCCGGAGCCCACCTGGGCGCGTCGGCTGGAGTCGATCTCCTCGCGTTGCTTGCGCAGCTCGAGGTCTAGGAGGCGAGAGCGAAGAACGGCCATCGCCTTGGTCTTGTTCTTGAGCTGCGACCTCTCGTCCTGGCAGACAGCGACGATGCCGGTGGGCAGGTGGGTTATGCGTACAGCAGTGGCGTTTTTCTGGACGTTTTGGCCGCCGTGGCCACCTGCGTTGAAAATATCGATGCGCAGGTCGTTAGGGTCGATATGAACGTCCACCTCATCGGCCTCGGGCAGCACGGCGACCGTGGCGGTGGAGGTATGGATCCGCCCCTGGGCCTCGGTTATCGGGACCCTTTGGACGCGGTGCACGCCGCTTTCGTACTTCAGCCGCCGGTAGGCGCCGTGGCCGCGCACCTCGAAGACGATCTCTTTGAACCCCTCGAGGTCGCTTTCGTGGGAGTCGAGCACTTCCACCGTCCAGCCCTGCCTTTCGGCATAACGGCTGTACATGCGAAAGAGGTCCGCGGCGAAGATAGCAGCCTCCTCGCCGCCCGCAGCGGCGCGGATCTCGACGATGACGTCCTTGTCATCGTACGGGCTCTTGGGCAAGAGGGCGAGGCGGAGACGCTCCTCCAGTTGGTCCAGATGAGCTTCCTCCTTCTGGATCTCGTCCCGTGCCAGGGCCACGATCTCCGGATCGCCGCCTTCCTGGACGATGGCATGAGCCTGGTCCAGGGAATCGCGCACACGCCGGTATTCCCGAAGGATGTCGACGATCTCTTGGAGAGCGGCGTGTTCGCGGGCAAGCTCCTGGAGGCGCTCGTAGTCCGCGGCAACCTCTGGTCGCGCCATCTCCTGGGCCAGTTCGTTATAGCGGCGCTCTATGGCTTCTAGCTTTTCCCACATGACAGTTCCAGACGC
>DAOUAG010000019.1:0-1932 GCA_034433815.1 Dehalococcoidia bacterium
GAGCGGGGGGTTGTGCACAAATGTAATGAATCCGCAGTCTCGTGCATCCAAACTTTCCAGAGACGGGGACTCTGGACTAGGGGCGGGCCGAAGCTATATATGGTCGAGCGATACGGTTGGGCGGAAGGGCCATCCCTGTGGGTTGCCCCCAAGGGGCGGCCCGGCTTCCTGAGGCTATGCGCCTCGTGGTGCCGCGATTGGGGCGGTCTGATCACGCTGGCCTTGGCGCTCTACACTGCCGCCTTCGTGGCCTGGCTTTGGGTGGGAGGCGCCGAGCAGGAGCGCGTAGACGTTGTAGCCGACGCCATCTTTATCCCGATGCTGCCGGCCGCCGCGCTCTTGGCCTGGCGGGCCGGGCGGCGGTTCCCCCTCGATAAGCGGACGCGAGCCGCGTGGCGAGTCGTGGCGCTAGGCCTGCTGCTGTGGGGCCTGGGCGATAACCTTTGGTTCTTCTACGAGATCGTCCTCCACAGTGACGCCTTCCCCTCGCCGGCCGATGCGGCCTACCTGGCCGGCTACCCCGTCCTTTTCCTCGGGCTTCTCCTCTTCCCCTCGGCGCCGCGAAACGTTGCCGAGCGCTGGAAGTTCATCCTGGATTCTGGCGTGGTGTTCGTTGGCGGGGCTGTGGGCATCTGGTACTTCGGGCTGCGGCCGATCGCCGAAAGCGGCGGGATGGACCTAACCACGGTCCTCTCCGCTGCATATCCTGTAGGCGACGCCGTCCTTGCCTTCGGGGCGGCCGTCTTGCTTTTTCGGCGGCCGGCAGTGGACCTGGCGGGGGCACTGGCCCTGCTCCAGGCCGCGCTATTAGCCACCATAGCGGCGGATGTCCTGTTCGCTTATCAGTCGGTCGAGGGCACGTACTACAACGGCGGGTGGCCGGACCAGCTCTTCGCCCTGGGCGACCTCCTCTTCATCGCCGCCGCCCAATACCAGTACTGGAGGGCCGGCCGTCCTGGCCTGGACGAGGCGAGGGACGCCCCGCGGCCCAGGGCCAGCCTATTGCCCTTTGCCGCCGTTTTTCTGGCCTACGGGATCATGTTGATAGCCGAGGCGCATGACCTAAAGGAGAGCGCCGCTGTGCCCATCCTTGGGTCCGGGGCTGTCACGCTCCTCGTGGTAACCCGCCAGATCCTGGCCCTTGCCGAGAACCGCAGGCTGCTGGCGGAGGCCAAGGCCCTGGCGGCGGAGCTGGAGCGCAGGGAGGCCCGCTTCCGCTCGCTGGTGCAAAACGCCCCGGACGTCATTGTGGTGCTAGACGAGCGAGGGCGAATCGTTTACGAGAGCCCCGCCGTGCAAAGGGTGCTGGGTCTCAGTCCAGAGGGCCGGCTGGGGGCCCACGGCTTGTCCAACGTCCACCCCGAGGATCTGCCGGACGTGCAGCAGGTGATGGCCGAGCTTACGGCGCAGCCAGGCGCCACCCGCACCTTCGTCTGCCGGGGCCGGCACGCCGATGGCTCCTGGCGCTGGTTGGAAGTGACGGCCACCAACCTCCTCCATGATCCGAACGTGAGGAGCATGGTGGGCAACTACAGGGACATAACGGAGCGCCGCGAACTGGAAGAGAAGCTGGTTAAGCAGGCCTTCTATGACCAACTGACCGGCCTGCCCAACCGGTCGCTCTTCCGCGATAGGCTGGCCCACGCCATGGCCCGGGCCCAGCGGCACGGCGAGCCCCTGGCTGTTCTCTTCCTGGACATCGATGACTTCAAGACGGTTAACGACGGTCTGGGACACTCCGCTGGCGACGAGCTCCTAGCGCAGGTGGCGGTGCGGCTGCGCGGCTGCCTGCGGGAGATGGACACGCCGGCCCGCTTGGGCGGCGATGAGTTTGCGGTCTTGCTGGAAAACGCCGGGATCAGGCGCGCCAAGGGCGTGGCGGGACGCCTGCTATCGGCGCTCTCCGCCCCCTTTCACGTCGCCGGCCAAGAG
>DAOUAG010000020.1:0-2084 GCA_034433815.1 Dehalococcoidia bacterium
CGCGCGGGCCGGCCTGGCAACCTCAAGCCCGCGTCCTGGAGCCGGCCACCCCTGCGGCCCGGACGTGGCGCCGGCCGTTCCTGCTGGCCCGCCGGCCTAGCAGCCGCCGGAAGGCCTCTGCCGGGACCGCTTGGCTCAATATGAACCCCTGGTATTCGTCGCAGCCTCGCTCCCGCAGGAACTCCAGTTGCTGCGCTGTCTCCACGCCCTCAGCGATGACCCGCACCTTCAGGCTCTTGGCCATGGCGATAATGGTGGTGACGATGGCGGCATCGTTGGGGTCAGTAGCGATGTCTCTCACGAACGAACGGTCGATCTTCACCGTATCGATAGGAAACCGCTTGAGGTAGCTGAGGGAGGAGTAGCCTGTGCCGAAGTCATCCACTGCGATGCCCACGCCCATCGACTTCAACTCCTGGAGCGTGGCCACAGTGGCCTCGACGTTGGTCATGACGGCGCTTTCAGTGATCTCCAGCTCCAGCAGCGCCGGGTCCAAACCCGCGTCTTCCAGCGCCCGACGCACAGTCTCTACCAGGCAGCCGTCTTGTATCTGGCGGGCAGAGAGGTTGACGCTCATCCGGATGGGGGCAAAGCCGGCCTCCTGCCAGACCTTGGCCTGCCTACAGGCAGTGCGGAGGACCCATTCGCCGAGGGAGAGCATGAGGCCGATCTCCTCCGCCACCTCTATGAACTCCCCGGGCAGGACTAGCCCGCTGCGGGGGTGCCGCCAGCGCAGGAGCGCTTCACAGCCGGTGATCTCCCCGCTGGCCAGATCCGCCACCGGCTGATAGTAGACCACGTACTCTTGCCGCTCCAAGGCCTCCCGCAGCTCCCGCTCCAGGGTCAGGCGCTGGACGACGCCGGCGTTCATGGCAGGGGCGAAGCATTGGTAGTTGTCCCGGCCCTGCTCTTTCGCCCGGTACATGGCGGTGTCGGCGTTACGCAAGAGGGTCTCGGCGTCGGAGCCGTCGGTGGGGTAGAGGCTGATGCCGATGCTGGTGGTCACCCGCAGCTCATGGCCTTCGACCACACGGGGCCGCTTGAGCCGCTCCAGGATGCGCTCGGCCACTGCTGTGGCGGCCTCAGCGCTTCCTATGTCGGCCAGAAGGATGGTGAACTCGTCGCCTCCAACGCGGGCCACCGTGTCGCCCTCCCGCACTAGCTCCGTAAGGTCCCGGGCCACGCTCTTCAGCAGCAGATCGCCGTGGCCGTGGCCCAGCGTATCGTTTACCAACTTGAAGCGATCCAGGTCCAGGAACATCACAGCCAGCATCTGCCTGTTGCGGTGGGCTTGGGCCAGCGCCACCTTCAGCCTGTCCTCGAACAACGCACGGTTGGGCAGCCCCGTTAGCGCGTCGTGGTAGGCCAGGCGGCGGATGGTCTCCTCCGCCTTCTTGCGCTCGGTGATGTCGCGGGCGATGCCCAGGACCCCTTCTATCCTGCCGCCGCGCACAAGGGGCGTAGCGGTGAACTCCCCCACCACGTAGTCGCCTGACTTGGTGAGGACGCGCAGCTCGAAGCGGGCCGGCTGGCCACCCAGGAGATTCTTCATCTCCCCCAGGGCCCTGTTCAGGTCCTCCGGGTGTATCAGCGGCATGAAGGGCTTACCCACCCACTGGTCGCACTCCCAGCCGGTGATCTCCTCGAAGGCCGGATTCAGGGAGGTGAGGGTGCCATCTGGCGCCAATGTGTATATGACGTCCCGCGCTGCGTTGACCACCGTGCGGTAGCGCTCCTCAGAGGCCCGGATCAGCTCCTCGTCCCTTCGGCGCTCGATGGCGATGCCGGCGATGTGGGCCGCCGCTGCGATGAGCTTCTGGATACGCTGGTCAGGACTGCGGGGCCGCCGGTAGTAGAGGGCGAAGGTGCCGAGCACCTGTCCCGCGCTGGAGAAAATGGGAGTGGACCAGCAGGCCCGGAGCCCGTGGGCCAGGGCCAGATCCTTGTGGTTCTCCCACAGCCGGTCGGTGGCGATGTCGGTGACGATAACCGGCTCCCTGCGAAAGGCAGCCGTGCCGCAGGAGCCAGCCACGGGGCCGACCTCCACGCCGTCGGCCAGGCCCTGGTTATAGGCATCCGGGAGG
>DAOUAG010000021.1:0-11461 GCA_034433815.1 Dehalococcoidia bacterium
GCTGCGCACGTTGTAGTTGGGGGAGTTGATCTCCGGTATGTAGCGGCGCCGGCCGAACAGGGTCTCGGCATAGCCTAGCTCCCGCACCCGCTGGACCGTCTCTTCGATGTATCGCTTGATGCCGGGGTACTTCTCGAAATAGGTGCGGATGAACTCGGCAGCCTCCTCCCGGGTGATCCTCTCCCGCACCGAAAGGCCATACTCGCTAAGACCGTAGAGAACGCCAAAGTTGAACACCTTGGCGCGGCGGCGCATCACCGGAGTCACCTCGCCGATGCCCACCCCGAACACCTGGGCCGCCGTGGCAGCGTGGATGTCCTCGCCCCGGCGGAAGGCCTCCACCAAACCCGGGTCGCCTGTGATGTGGGCCATGATCCGCAGCTCGATCTGGGAATAGTCCGCCGATAGCAGCCAAGGGTCTGGGC
Source organism: Dehalococcoidia bacterium (assembly GCA_034433815.1). Lineage (GTDB taxonomy): Bacteria > Chloroflexota > Dehalococcoidia > SM23-28-2 > RBG-16-64-32 > DAOUAG01. Next base: position 426 of record DAOUAG010000021.1, read on the forward strand.
CAACATCCCGAGCGATGAAGGCACGCCTGATCTGCTCCCCCAGTTTGGTGCGCACCGGGATGTTCTGGAGGTTGGGGTTACTGGACGACAGCCGGCCCGTGGCCGCGCCCGTCTGGTTGAAGTCCGTGTGGATGCGGTTGGTGCGGCGGTTGACCAACCCGGGCAGCGTGTCCAGGTACGTCGACTTGAGCTTCGTCAGTTCCCGGTAGGCGTAGATATGATCGATGATCTCATGCAGCCCCCGCAGCCCCTCGAGCGATTGCACATCGGTGCTGTAGGCCCCCGTCTTGAGGCGCCTGGTCTTAGGAAGGCGCAACTCCTCGAAGAGGACGTGGCTGAGCTGCGCTGGGGACCCGATGTTGAACTGGTGGCCGACGCAGGCGTAGATGTCTTCCTCCACTCGCCTGATCTCCATCGCCAGCAACTCGGCCATCTCCCTCAGGGCGCCGGTATCGATGGCGACGCCGTTTATCTCCATCCGGGCCAGCACGGAGACCAGCGGCATCTCGATCTCATCGAAGAGGCGCCGCATCCCTTGGGCCGCCAGTTCGGGGTCCAGGGCGGCCCGCAGACGGTCGGTCGCGTCCACGCCGGCACAGGCGACGGGACAGAGCGCATCCGGCTCCAGCTGGTCGGCCGTTAGGCGGCTGGCTTTGCGCGTACCGGCCTCGCCCAAGAGGGCCGAACGGCTGGGGACGTCGAGGCCCAGTCGGCGGGACGCCAGCCAGGGTAACGCTAGCGCGCCCTCCTCTGGGCGGCCGGCGCCGCCGCCCTCGCCCAGAAGGTAGGCGGCAATCATGGTGTCGAAAACGATGCCCCGGGGCCAGACGCCGTTGTTGGCCAACACGATGATGTCTGGCTTCAGGTTGTGGCCCGCGATGGTGATGGACGGGTCTTCGAGGAGGGGCCCCAACTTTTGCAGCACGAGGGACAGCGCAAGCTGGCCATCGCCGCCAAGGCGCGCCGCATGGCCCACAGGGATGTAGTAGGCCTCGCCGCCACCGAGACCAATAGTGACGCCGACGAGCCGGGCGCTCATGGCATCCCGGTCGGAAGTCTCGGTGTCCAGTACGAACGCACCACGGGCCGCAATCCGCGCGGCGACCTGTTCTAGCCCAGCTTCCGAGACCACCAGCGAAAAGCGCTGCTCAGGCCCCGAAACTGGCGCCGGCGGCTGCTGCACCGCAGGCCGGCCGACGGCCTCTGGCAGGCGGGGGATCAGGGTCCGGAACTCCAGCTCCCGGAAGAGCTCTATGACGCGACCCGGCTGGTAGTGGGCGTAGAAGTCGGCCGCATCGAGATCCAGTTGCACCGGCGCGTCACAGTCGATGGTGGCGAGCCGCTTGCTCTGGCGGAGCTGCTCCTCGCCATCCCGCAAAGCCTGCTGTAGCCTTGGCGGCTGTATCTCGTCGAGGCGCTCCAGCAGAGCTTCTACGGAGCCGAACTGCTCGAGGAGCCTGATGGCTGTCTTCTCGCCAACGCCGGGGACGCCGGGGATGTTGTCGGAGACGTCGCCTTTGAGGGCCTTGAGATCGGGCATCTGCTCCGGCAGGACTCCGTAGCGCGCCTTAACGTCCTCGGGCGTGAGGTAGATTACGGAGTCGCGCTGGTAGGGCCGGTACATCCAAAGGTGGACGCTGGGACGCACCAACTGGGCGATATCGCTGTCCATGCTGACCAGGAAGGTGTCTATTCCCTGTTCCGCAGCCTGTCTGGAGAGGGCGCCCAAGAGGTCGTCGGCCTCGAAACCCTCCAGCTCATAGATCGGGATACCGAAGGCCTCGATGAGCTGGCGGCAACGGGCCATCTGGCGCCGAAACTCCTCCCGCTCCTCTTCAACCATCGGGACGCGCGTGGCCTTATAGCTTTCGGCGATCTCGTGGCGGAAGGTGACGCCCCCCTTATCCAGGCAGACGATGACGTGGGTCGGTTTCAGTTCGCCGAACATGGATAGAAAGGTGTTGGCGAACCCGAAGGGCGCCCCCACCAGTTCGCCCGTAGCCCGCACCTTCAGGGGCTCCTTCAGCTCCTTCATAGCGTGGAACGAGCGGTGAATGATGGAGTGACCGTCGATGAGGACGAGGCGCGGCTCTGCTTCGGGGCTCACGCAAGGGATTATAGCGCCGAAAAACCGCCTCGGCATCGCCGCCATTTCAGAAAATGCCAGAAAAGCTTGTTGACATTATCAGGCGGAAAGGTTAGCATTGCCCTTGCCATGGCGGATCTGACTTACGAGGACATCGAGCTAGGGCGACTGTTCGGGCCCTGGAAGTACCCGCTGAAGGACCGTATCGCCCGCCACCTGGAGGCCGTGGAGAATGCCCACCCGTGGCATCACACCCGCTCGCCCTGGGGCCCACCCGTGGCGCCGCCCTCCATACTAGGTAACGCCGCCCTGCGTTTCATCGACGCCATCGCGCCAGTGCCGCCGGGCACCCTGCACGCCAAACAGGAGATCGAGACCCTCGCTGCGTTGCGCCTCGATCGCCAGCCCGTGGGGTACGGCCGCTTTACCGACAAGTACGAACGCCGCGGCCGCCGTTGGTTCGTCTTCGAGTCTCGTTGGCGGGACGAGACGGGGCTTATCATCGGCCACTCCCGCGTGACCATGGCCTTCCCGGACGGCGGGAGACAGCCCGGGGAAAACGACCCACCGCAGAAGGAGGCCGCTGTCACAAGGGCTGGCACCGAAACGTTGACCCCGGTGGTGCGAACGCTCACCCAAGAGAAGATGACCGCCTACTCTGAGGACTCCGCCAACGCGCTGCGGGGCACATCGATCCACGTCAACCCGGAGGCGGCCCGCCAAGCGGGATTCAAAACCACAGTGGCCCAGGGACTCATGGCCGCGGATTACATTAACGAGATGCTGGAGAACGCCCTCGGCAGGCAGTGGTATGAGTATTCCACCCTCTCACTGGCGTTCCTCAAGCCCATGTTCTGTGGCGACACGATAGCGGCCCACGGGCGATTGACGGCGAGCACCCCCGAGGGCGCGGTCGTACGCCGGACGTACGAGGTCTGGTGCGAGAATGGCGCCGGCGAGCGGGTCGTCGCTGGCACGGCGTCGGCGCTAGTAATGCCGCTGTAGCCGGCGGGACCTGCGCAGGCCGTCGCGCCTGTTCCCCTACATGAACTCGTAGCCGCCCATGATGCCGGGCGGCTCCCGGTCCATGATGACGTTCACGCAAGCGGGCTTTCCCGAAGCGAAGGCCCGTTCGATGGCCGGCCGAATCTCGCTCGGTTCGGTGACGTACTCCCCGTGGCCGCCGAAAGCCTCCACCACCTTGTCGTACCGGCAGTTGTCACCTAGGAGGCTGGCGATGAGCCGGTCCTTGCCATACATCGCCCTCTGGCCTGTGGTGATCTGACCCCATTGGCGATCGTTACCCACCACCGACACCACCGGCATATTGAAGCGCACGAAGGTATCGAAGTCGAAGCCTGTCAGCCCGAAGGTGCCGTCGCCGTTGACCATTAGGATCTTCTTGTCCGGATACACGCTGTGAATCGCCATGCAGAAGCCGGTGCCAACACCCAGGGTGCCGAAGGGGCCGGGATCGTACCACTGCCCTGGCTGATTGATTGGCAGGACCCGGGCCGCCAGATTCACGATGTCTCCCCCGTCTCCCACCACTATCGTGTTTTCGTCCACGAACTTGGCCATCTCCGCGCACAGCCGCAGGGGATGGATAGGCACCCGGTCCGAGGCCATCCACTCCTCCATCTGGGCCCGGGCCTTGTTCTCGGCCTCCCGCAGCTCGGCAAGCCACCCAGCGTGATCGAACTTCGACCCTGAGATCTCTCCGTACAGGCACTCGAGAAACGCCTTAGCGTCGCTCTCAATCGTTACGTCGATGTCCCGATTCCGTGCCAACTCCGTGGGGTCGGTATCGACCTGTACCGTCTTGGCTTCGGGGTTGAAGCGCTTGCCGTAGGCCAGCCGGAAGTCCAGGGGTGTGCCGATGATGATGATGGCGTCCGCCTTGGCCAGGGCATTGCGGCGGCTGCGGTTGTAGAAGAGGGGGTGGTCCTGCCTCAAAGAGCCGCGTCCCATGGCGTTCAGGTACACGGGGGCCTGGGCCGTCTCGGCCACCGCCCGTAGGTCGTCATGGGCCTGGCTCCAATAGATGGCGGAGCCCGCCATGATCATCGGCCGCTGCGCCTTGCGGATCAACTCGGCGGCCCGTTTCACTACCTTGGGATCGGGGTAGATGCGCCCTTCCGGGCGGTAGCTCTTGGGGAAGTAGACTTCGCTCTCTTCGACCTTCTTGAAGAGGACGTCCGTCGGGATCTCCAGGAATGCAGGCCCCTGGCGACCCGTCATGGCTGCCCGGAAGGCGGAGGCGATGTACTCCGGGATGCGCTGGGTCTCGTAAACGCAGCGGGCCCACTTGGTGATGGGACGCAGGAGCTCGACGTGGTCCATCTCCTGAAGGGCGCCCATCTCGAAGCGCATCAGGGGGCTGCGGCCACCGATCACCAGCATGGGAGATCGGTTGTGCCAGGCGTTGGCGATGGCCGTCACGACGTCGGTGACACCTGGCCCGGCGGTGACGACGGCCACGCCACAACGGCGCGTGGCCCGGGACCAACCCTCGGCGGCATGGCCGGCCACCTGCTCGTGGCGCACGTCGATGACCCGCACGTTCTCGTCGATACAGGCGTCGTAGATGGCCTGTACGTGACCCCCGCAGAGAGTAAAGATGGTGTCGACGCCTTCCTGCTTGATGGCACGGGCGACCAGGTCGCCTCCGTCAACCATGGCCATTGGGCTATCTCCTTCCGTCAGTGGAGCTAGTGGGCGTTAGACAGGGTCATCGTAAGGGCAGCCGCCGTATCGAGCAACGCAGCCTGATTTCAGCCTGACAACCCTACGTGTCGACGAGCGTGGGAGGCAAAGGTAACCCCAGCGCCGCCAGGGTGCCGGGCGCCCCGTGCTCTGCTTCCTCCAACGCCAGAATCAGCTCGCGGTCAAGACGGGCGCTCTCGGCGACGAGCTGGTGCAGACGTTCCGAGTGGGCCACGCTGGCCGCGAACTGCCCACATCGATACGAGGCCGTCTGGGCCACCAGCGCCTCCTCCGCCTCAGCGGCGTTGGACAGCAGGCGAAGCAAGATCTCGTGAGCCCTGCGCACCTCTGCCGGCGGCTGGGCAGCGTTCAGGGCAGCCCTGATGGCTGCCAGCGACTCCCTGTGGCGCCGCGCCAGGTAGTCCTCTATGCCTTCGCCGGGACGTCGCTGCCCTACCGGCGCGCCGGGCCAGTCATCGTCGCCCCCATGCAGAAGCCCGTAGGCGCGGCTGAAGAGGGCGCCATACGTTTCCCCGGCGGCTGCTGCTTGATCTGACATGTTGGTCACACAGTCGTGCCCTGACGTCCTACGATTATGATAGTCTAGCCCACTGATGCTTCGAGAGCCCCAGCATGAGCGGGCGCTACGGGAGCTCGTGCTTCGGCCGTCCTCGGCATGGGCGGGGTTACTGGAGGACGCCTTCTACCAGCAGCTCTGCGATCTCCTCGTCGGAAAGGCCCAAGATCTCCTTGCACACCTGCTCCGTGTGCTGGCCCAGAAGCGGAGCGGGCGAGCGCAGTTGGCCCGGCGTCTTGGAGAGGCGGAAGGGCGGGCCATCGTAGGCTGCCCGTCCAGTCTCCGGGTGATCGAGATAGACGTAGTAGCCCCGGGCCTTCAGGTGTTCGTCGTAGTCCAGCATCTCACGCGCGCTCTGCACGACGCCCGCCGGGACGCCGCGGGACTGGAGCATGTGCATGAGCTCGTAGGCGTCCTTGTCCGCCGTCCACGCGTTTATCCCCTGGTCCAGCTCTGCCTCGTGGGCCTTGCGCCCGGCAAGGGTGGAGAACTTGGGATCCGTGGCCCACTCCGGCGAGCCCATGGCCTCCACCAACGACTGCCATTCGGCATCCGTGAAACAGGCGATGACGATCCAGCGCTCGTCGATGGGGCGGCCGTTCGGGGTGAGGGGCCGGCAGCGGTAGGCGTTGTGGGGAGCAGCGTATGGGAGACCGTTGCCCGAGCGCTCCTCGACGACGCCGTTAACGGTGTAGTCCAGGATGGCGGGCCCCAGAGGGGCGATGGAGGATTCGATCTGCGCGCACTCGATACGCTGCCCCTTGCCGGTGCGGCGCCGATAGCGCAGTGCAGCCATGATGGCGATGAAGGTGTGACCGGGGTTGATGACGTAGTCCGGGTAGTTGGTGCCCAGGCCGAAGGGCGGCCGGTTGGGGAAGCCGGACAGGTGATTGTAGCCAGTGATGGGCGTGAGCACGGCGCCGAAGCCCAGGTAGTCCCGGTGCGGGCCATCGTATCCCTGCATGGGCTGATAAGCGGCGATAATCTGGGGGTTTACCTGCACCAGCCGATCGTAGGTCAGCCCCCAGCGCTCCACGACCCGGGGCGTGAAGTTGGTGAGAAAGACATCGGCCCAGGCCACGAGGCGGTAGGCCAGCTCGGTGCCCTTCTCCGTGTTCAAGTTCAGCAGCAGGTCCAGCTTCCCGGCGTTGTAGTTGTTGAAGTAGCCGCTTACGTTGTAACCCGTCTTCCCCTTGGCGAAAGGCGCCACCATGCGCAGAGAGTCTATGCGGGTCTCGGACTCCACTCGCACCACTGTGGCCCCGAACGTGGCGAAGAGCTCGGCGCAGATGGGCCCCGCGCCGAACCAGGAAAAGTCGGCTACCTTCAGTCCTTCCAGGGGGAACCTGTTGGTCATAGCGTCGCCTCCAGCCACCTCCTGAGGAGGGCGTTGAACTCCTTTGGCTTCTCCATATGCAGAAAGTGGGCAGCATCGAACTCTTCCACAGTTAGGCCCGGATAACGCTGCCGGATCTCATCGGCTGACGCCAACTGGGTCGTCGCGCGGACGTAGAGGGCAGGCACCGGCGGCCGCCCGGGCGGCATGTTTTCCTCGGCCACAGTGCTTTCCAAGGCGGTGGACATCACGCGCTGCGGAGCCGAGGTCATGATGCTCAGGATCCACTCCCGAAGCTCCGGATCCGAATCTGGCCGGAACATGAACTGCGAGACGAATGACTTCGCCACGTCCGCGTAAGCGGGCGAACGCAAACCGGCCAGGACGCCATCCAGGGCTGGCCGCAGCGCCGCCGGCACGGGCACGATGGGCGAGTCGACGAGGACGATGGCCCGAGCCGCCTGGGGGTCGCGCCGGGCCAGGTTCAAGGCGATGACGCCGCCCATGCTGTGGCCCACGATGACGGGCTGCTGCAGCCGCAGCTCGCCCATCAGCCACAGGAGGTCGTCAACGAACCCTGCGATGCTGTAATCCTGATCCGGCTTGTCCGATTCGCCATGACCGCGCAGGTCCACGGCGATCACCCGGTAACGGCCGGCAAACTCCGGCAACTGGTGGCCCCAGAAGAGGTGGCTACAGCACCAACCGTGTACGAACAAGAGGGTTGGCTCGCCCGACCCCTGATCCGTATAACGCAGGTTGACGCCGTCACGAGCAGCCGTCTTGAGAGCGGAACTTGCGTCCGGCATACCCATGCCTGACCCCTTACACCACCCCCGCCGACCGCAGGGCGTCCAACTGCTGCCGGGTCAGACCCAGTTCGCCGCAAAAGATCTCTTCGTTATGCTCACCCAGAAGGGGCGGCCTCCGTCGAATGGCCCAGGGCGTCTCCGCCAGACGATAGGGCGGCCCCGGGTACTGAATCTCGTCGTTGAGCTCCGGATGCGCCACCGGCGTCAGCCACTTGCGGTGCTGGAGCTGCGGATTCTTGGCGATGTCTTCCGGAGTGGAGACGATGCCGATGAGGAGCCGCCTCTGCTGTCCTCCCTCATAGGCCTCCATCTTGGTCTTGGACTTGAAGAACCGGCGCAAGACCTCATCGATGTGCCGCAGCCGCGCCAGCTTCGGCCCTACGGAGGCCGGATCCTGCATCATCTCCGTCAAGAAGCGCAGGTTTAGGGTGCCTATGAACTCCTTGTAGTCGTCCGACGCCAGGTCCTCGGCCATCCCCTCGTCGATCATCCACTGGAGCATCTCGGTCCAGGGGGCGCCGCCAGGGGCGCCCAGATAACCGTAGATCCAACCGTCCTTGCACTCGTAGGCGCCGATGCCTGGGACGTCGATAGGGATGATCCCGCGATGGCCGTTGCGGACGCGTAAGACCTCAATCATGTCCCAGCTCTGCATCGCCGTCTCTTGGGCGATGGACAACGCCTCCTGCATAGAGACGTCCACATGCTGGCCCTCCCCCGTCACGTCGCGGTGGTATAGCGCCGTCAGAGTGCCCGCGGCGCCATGGATCGAGGCCGAGATAAACCCTTGCTTCCAGGGCGGGACGTTCGGAGGGTCTTGCGGATCGCCCGCGAGCCACATGATGCCGCCCATGGCCACGCCAACGATGTCCGGGGCCTTGTAATGGGCGTACGGGCCCCACTGGCCGAAGCCTGTGATGGAGGTAAGGATGATGTCCGGCCGGATGCGGCAGAGCCCTTCGTAGCCCAGCCCTAGGTTGTCCAGGTACCCCGGCTCGAAGGTCTCGACGACCACGTCGGCGGTGGCCACCAGCTTCTCAAAGAGGGCCCTCCCCTCCGGCTTAGTGAAGTCCAGCGTGATGCTGCGCTTGCTGGTGTTGAGGTTGAACCAGTAGAGGCTGTGTTCGCCGTCGCCGTGGTAGAAGGGCGGCAGGCGGCGCACCGGATCGCCCTCTGGCGGCTCCACCTTGATTACGTCTGCCCCTAGGTCTGCCAGGAGCTTGGTGCAGTACTGGCCGATCTCCCCGGCCAGATCCAGGACTCGGATATCGCCCAGGGCGGACGAGCTGTCGCCGCTTTGCTTGTTCACGGTGTGCCCCCCGGAGATAGGTGTTTCCGGCAGCCAAGCCCCAGCACTACCGGGGCCCGCCGCCGGCTTTCGTGGGCAATATACCAGACCCCTGCCGGCTCCGCCAACGGGTCGGGTGCTAGCGAGCCTCTTCCAGAAACGGCTGGAGGGCCTTCAGGAACTCCTGGGGCTTCTCCAGCGCCACGTTGTGCCCGGCATCGGGGATGATGTGCGTCTTGGCGCCGGGGATGATCTCCCCCAGACGCCGGGAGGCCGAGGCCGGCACCATCCGGGCGTCGGCGCCATCGATCACCAGGCAGGGCACGCAGATGCGCCTGGCCACCGGCGTCATGTCCAGCGTCAAGAGCTCGCGCCCCACCTCCACCAGCGTCTCGTTGGGCACCCGCAGGATGTCCCTCCCGAGCTGGCGCCTGTCCGCTGGCGAAAGGTGGCGGGTGTCGCGGCCCATGTCCAGGCGCCGGACGAAGAACCACCACTTGATGGGGGCCTTGGGCATCAGCTCCGGCAGGAGGGGGACTCGCCCCACCACCTCGTACAGGAGGCGCAGGCGTGCCGGCAGGTCGGCCGCCCGGTAGACGGGCCCTTGGACCACCAGCCGTTGGATCCTCTCCGGATAGCGGTTCGCGAGGGACAGCGCCACGGTGCCGCCCACGGAAACGCCCACCAGATGGAAGCGGTCGATCTCTAGTTCATCCGCTAGGGCCCGCACGAACTCCCGGTAGCCGGCGATGGATGGCGCCTCGGGCAGCGTCTGAGACCGGCCGAAGCCCGGAAGGTCCGGCGCGATGGTGCGATACCGCCTCCCTAACTCGGGCAGGATGTGGCGAAACATCCAAGAGGATGTGCCGATCCAGCCATGGAGCAGGACGACCGACCCCTGCGCCTTCCCCACCGGCGCCGCCTCTCGGAAGAAAACCCGCCTACCCCCGATGGCCAGGGTGTGTTGGCGGTACGTGTACTCTTGCCGCTCGGCCAGCGGCCCTGCCTGCGTCACCATCGCCTGTCTTCGATGATAGACTAGCGGGCCGCCTTTATCTACCTCTCGATGGGCGCCCCCACCAGAGAGCCGTACTCCGTCCAGGAGCCGTCGTAGTTGCGCACCTTGGGGTAACCCAAGAGATGCGTCAGCACGAACCACGTGTGGGCCGAACGCTCGCCGATGCGGCAATAGGCGATGACCTCCTTATCGGGCGTCACCCCCTGGCTCTGGTAGAGCTGCATCAGCTCATCGGCGGACTTGAAGGTGCCGTCCTCGTTCACCGCCTGAGACCAGACGATGTTGCGGGCCCGCGGGATGTGGCCGCCCCGCTGGGAGCCCTCCTGAGGAAGGTTCTCGGGCGCCAAGAGCTCACCCGAGTACTCCCGGGGGGAGCGCACGTCCACCAGGACCACATCGTCGGTCCGCCGCGTCGCTACGGCCAGAACCTGGTCGCGCAGGGCGCGGATGTCGGCGCGCGGGGCGGCCCGCACCTTGAAGCTGGTCTTGGGGTGCCTCGGCACCTCCGTGGTCAGAGGCCGCCCTTCGTCCACCCACTTCTTGCGGCCGCCGTTCATCAGCTTGACGTTATCGATGCCGTAGTACTCCAGGAGCCAAAGGGCGTAGGCGGCGAACCAGTTGTTGTTGTCACCGTAGAGGACGATGGTCGTGTCGTCCGCAACCCCCGCCTCCGAGAGCAACCGCTCCACGCCGGCGGGGTCGGCGATGTCCCGCACCACCTCGGTCTCGAGGTCGGTCTTCCAGTTCCAGCCCACGGCCCCAGGTATGTGGCCGGTTTCGTAGGCGGCGGAGTCCACGTCCACCTCGACGATGCGCACCTTTGGGTTGCTGAGGTTCTCGGCCACCCACTGGGTGGAGACAAGGGAATCAGGACGGGCGTAAGAAGCCATAGGGTTACCTCCTTGAGAGAAAAGAGACTGGGCCGCAAGTGCGGCGTAAAGCGATGGATCGAGCGGCGGCGCGGCCCGCCGCAAGAAGGCCTCCCTTCTAGGAGCCAGATGGATAAGGTGTTTTTATTCTGGATAATATGAGTCTACTTCGTCAAGTACCCGCCATGCCCCCGCTCACGCTGGGCGGGACGGGTGTGCAATCCTCCGCTCATGCTGACGCCCTCGAAGCATGAGCCGCACACCCCGCTCGCCCTTCGAGTGCCGTAGGGCGAGCGGGATGAGATGAAAAGAAAGGGGGGGCGCCGTGGTGGCGCCCCCCTTCT
>DAOUAG010000022.1:0-8605 GCA_034433815.1 Dehalococcoidia bacterium
TGGTACTTCATGCGGTACCTGAGCCCCAAGTACGACAAGGGGCCCTTTGACCAGGAGCTGGCGCGAAGATGGCTGCCGGTGGACCAGTACACGGGCGGCGCAGAGCACGCGGTGATGCATCTGCTCTACGCGCGCTTCTTCTGGAAGGTGGCCAGGGACATGGGGCTGGTGGAAGGAGACGAGCCCTTCTTGCGCCTCTTCAACCAGGGTCAGATCCTTGGCCCCGATGGCCAACGCATGTCCAAGTCCCGCGGCAACGTCGTGGCGCCGGACGAGCACGTAGCCCGCTATGGCGCCGACGTCTTCCGCTGCTATCTCATGTTCATCGGGCCCTGGGACGAAGGCGGGCCCTTCGGCCTCCAGGGCATCGCCGGGGTCGACCGGTGGCTCAACAGGGTTTGGAATACGGTACTCTCGCCCCCGGATTTCAGCCGGGCTGACCCGTCCGCTTCCCGCGACCTACGGCGCCAAACCCATAAGACCATCCGCCGGGTCAGCGAGGACATGGAGGCCTTCCGGTTCAATACGGTGATCGCCGCCCTAATGGAGATGACCAACGCCCTTGGCCACGCACGGGAGGCAGCCAACGTCGACGCCGTGGCCTGGGACGAGGCCGTTCAGTCGCTCTTGCTGATGCTAGCGCCCCTCGCGCCCCATATAGCGGAGGAGCTATGGGAGAGAACCGGCCGGCCGTACAGCATCCACCTTCAGTCGTGGCCCTCGTGGGACCCGGAGCTGGCCAAGGAGGAAGAGATAACCCTGGTGGTCCAGGTCAACGGCAAGGTGCGGGACAAGGTCCAGGCCCCTGCGGGCATCGGCGAGGAGGATGCCAAGAAGCTGGCCCTTGCCAGCCCTCTGGTCAAGCGCCACCTGGAGGGCCAGCAGGTGCGCCGCGTCATCTACGTGCCCGGGAAGCTCGTGAACATCGTGGCAGGATAACCCCGCCGCCGGTCTTGTAAACTAGAAGCGGTATGGGTAGGCCCTGCCGCGCCGCGTCCGCCATCCCCTCCCTGGAGGAATGCGCCTGATGCCCCGGGTCACCGTTTCCAGGGTCATAGCCGCATCGCCCGCCGACGTTTGGGCCACCATCTGCGACCTCCCGAACGCCGGCCGGTGGAACGCCGCCTGGTCCGATATCGAGATCACCTCGCCCAAGCGAGAAGGGCCTGGCACCACCTTTCGGGCCAAGACGGCCGATGGCGATAGCTTCGAGTTCCGTATCTCTGAGTGGGAGGCGGCCAAGCGCATCTCCTTCGTTCCCGTCCGGGGGGACGACGAACGTTATGCCGTGACGCTGGAACGCCACACGTTCGACCTACGCCCCACAGACGACGGTAGCACCCACGTCGAGCTAACGGCCCAGGCGTCAGCGCGGGGCCTGGTGGGACACCTCGTAGCGTTGTTCCTATGGCCCGGTCACCAACGGCACGGCCTGGAGCAGGCCCTGGACGCCCTCGCGGCCATATTCGAGAGCCAGGACGAGTAGGCCCGAAGCCCATGAGCCGTCTGCTAGCCTTGCTCCTGGCCGTTAGCGCCGCTACCCTTTTGGCCGGCCCGCCGGCCGTCTCCCCTGTCTCTGCCACCAGCCCCCTCGCGGTAACCTCCCGCGTGACCTATGACCTCCGGCCGCAGGAGGGCCCGGTCAAGGTCTCCTGGGACGTATCCGTGAACAACAATGATCCGGCTACGGCGCGCAACTCCTACTACGATAGCCTCCAACTACCTGTGCTCAGGGGCGCCAGCAACTTGACCGCCAGATCCGCCGACGGGGTTAGCCTCACCGTGGCGCTGGACGACAGCAGCGGCGGGCCCATTGCGCTGGCCTCCGTCAAGTTCGACAAGCGCCTCTTCTACCGCGATAGCTACTCGTTCTCCCTGAGCTACGAGCTGGCCACCGCCCGCAGCGAATCGCTACTCGTCACACCGTACTACGTTTACCTGCCCCTCCTCGCCTCGGGCGAGGAGGCAACCGTGACGCTGAACACGCCTTCCGGCCCCGACTGGAGCACCACGGTCAAGACCAGCGAGTGCACCGCGAGCGGCGGCTCCACGTACACGTGCAAGGGGGCGTCGTCGGTTTACGTGGCGGCCTTTGCGGAGGTGGTGCGTCCCGACGCCCTCGCCTCATCGGCCTTCGACGTTGTCCTGTCCGGAACGCCCGTGCACGTGACCCTACGCTACTTCCCTGGGGAAGAGGCCTTCGCCAACCACAGCCGAGAGCTCATCGCCGCTGCCCTACCGGTGATGGAGGAAGTGGCCGGTTTCCCCTACAAGGGGCCTCCCACCCTCAAGGTCGCCCAGGGCGGGCTCCAGGCCACCCTCGGCAACGAAGGCGTCACCACCTGCGGCGAGAGCGAATGCAATATCGTCGTGTCCCCAGTGGGCGACGACTACACGACGATACACGAGCTAGCGCACCTGTGGACGGGCATCTTCTCCAAGCGCTGGCTAGCGGAGGGATTCGCTCAACTCATGGCCGAGGACGCGGTCGGCCGCCTGCCGGCGGGCCTGGTGCAGGGCCAGGCGCCGAAGTGGGAACCCTCTGCCATCGATCTACAGTTGGACGAATGGGAGGACGCCAGCGCCAGCATAACCGCCACCGAAGAGGAGCGCCTGCGCCAGGTGGCGGGCTACGACCGCTCGCTGCGCTTCCTGTACCTCCTGCGGTTCCAACTAGGGACGAACCTGTTGAAGCGGGTGAACGCGGCTATCGCGGCCGAAGGGAAGCCAGCAGACAGCCGCCGCTACCTGGACCTATTGGAGGACAACAGCGGCCGCCAGTTGGACGATCTCTTCGCCCAATGGGTGTTTCCTTCGTCCTACGGAACCATCCTGGCCGACCGCCGCGAGGCGCGGGCGCGTCTTGCGGAGCTGGAACGCCGGGTGGCCGAAGAGGGCCTGAGCAGCGATGTGCCGGCGGCCATACGGGAGCAGGTGGCGGAGTGGCGGTTCGGCGAAGCCCTCTCGGCGTTGGACGCCGCCGAGGCCGGACTCCAGCGTTTCGACGGCCTAAGGGAAGATCTTTCGCGCCTGAAGACTGACGCCTCCGCCGTGGGGCTGAAATTGCCGGAAACGGGCGAGAGCTACCTCTTGCGCTGGGACTTCGACGGCGCCGAAGCCTTCATCCGCGCCGCCCGCAGCGCTCTCGACGCCTACACCGCGGCAGCGGCCAAGGTACACGGCCACCGGAGCCTGTGGGAGCGGTTTGGGCTCTTGGGAAGCGACCCCGAGGGTACGCTTAGGTCAGCGGCGGAAGCCTTCGCTGCCGGAGACTTCGCAGGCGCCGAGGACCGGGCGGCAGCGGCGGCGGAAAGCGTCGCTTCGGCCGGGGAGGTGGCCCTGCGCCGGCTGCTCATAGTTGGCGGAATACTGGCCTTCTTCGCCATCGTAATACTGGCCGCCGTCTGGATCGCCCGGCTGAGAGAGCGGCAGTTCGCCTGAGAAGAGATAGGCCGTGAGAGACCGGCAAGCGTTAGCCGCTGCGGTCGGCGGCCCGCTGCTCCAGGGTCTCCACTCCCCGGCGAACGGTCGCCAAAAAGCCCTCCAGCTCCTCCTCTAACTTGCGCAACACCTGGAGGGCGTAGACATCTGCCTCCCGCATCTGGGCGCGGCTCGCCTCCTGAGCATCATCGAGCCGGGCCCGGGCTTGCTCTTCGGCGCTCTTCAGCAGCTCCTGGGCGCGCCGCTGGGCCTCCGCTGTCACTTCCCGCGCCCGCTCCTCCGCCGCCTTCACCACGGCGCTGTCTTTGAGCTTCTCCTCCACCTGGACCCGCGCCTCCGCCAGAAGCATCTCCGCATCCTCATGGGCCGTCCGCAAGATATCGTCCTGTCGCTCCAGCACCTCGCGAGCGTCGTAGATCTCTTTAGGCACGGCCACCCTCATTCGGTCGATGAGATCCAGCAACCGCTGGCGGGACAACACCGCGCCACCGCCCACGGGCAGCCGCCGCGCATCCCTTACCATCTCCTCCAGTCGGTCGATGAGGTGCAGGATGTCCAACGGCGTCCCCTTCCAGGCCGGGTCACACGGCTCTGCGGAACTTCTTTTCCAGCGCCGAAAGGACGTGGGAGGGAACAAGCTCCCCCACGTCATAGCCAAGGCTAGCCACCTCGCGGATGCGGTGCCCGCTGACGAAGAGGTGCTCCAGGCTGGCCATCAGGTATATGGACTCGATCTCTGGCGCCATCTTCTTGTTCATAAGCGCCATGTCCAGCTCGGCCTCAAAGTCCGTGACGGCGCGGATGCCCCGGACCAACACCTTGGCCTGTTCCCGGCGCGCGAAGTCCACGATCAGCCCATCGAAAGGTTTTACCTCCACGTTTTTCACGTGCCGGATGGCCTCCCGGAACATCTCCACCCTCTCCTCGGTGGAGAAGAGGCAAGCCGCGGGTTCGAGGTCGTAAACGGCCACCACCACGCGCTCGAAGAGACTCGCCGCTCTCTGGGCGATATCGACATGGCCGTTGGTCACGGGATCGAACCTGCCCGGGTACACCGCAGTCAGCAAGGGTCACCTCCTACCGATAAACGGACACGGCGCTATCGCCGTGCCGCCGAACACTTACCAGGGAGAACGGCCCCAGGGAACCCCTCGGTTCCTCCCGGGCGCTATGCTCCAAGACGATGACCGTATGGCCCGGCTGCGCCAAAGAGGAGCCCGCCACGGCCTCCATGGCCGCTAGCGCGCTAGGGTCACCGTACGGAGGATCAGCCAGGATCAGCGTGTAGCTGCCCTCCAGGCGCGACAGCGCCCTCTCAACCGAGACGCAGTGGACCTTTGCCAAGCTTTCGAATCCAGTGGCCCGCAGGTTCTCACGAATCACAGCACAGGCGCCCGGATCCCGCTCCACGAAATCGCACCAGAGGGCGCCCCGGCTCAGGGCCTCGATCCCCAGGGCGCCGCTACCAGCGTAGAGATCCAGCACGCGAGAGAGATCGGCGCCCATTGACGCCAGCGTCGAGAAGACTGCGCCGCGTACCAGGTCGCTAGTGGGCCTGGTGCTCCCGGGCCGGCTGGGCGGGCCCTTCAGGCGTCTCCCCTTCGCCCTTCCCGCTATCACTCGCATCGATGGCCACCACCCTCACGACACGGTGACCTTGGCGCCATCTTGGTCGGCATCCGAACGCCCATCCTCGTCCGACACGACGACGGTCACAACGTTATTCACAACCGTGCCAGACTCGTCGGGCGCGGTCTTGGTGAAGGTGCAGGTGATCTCATCCGCGCCGCCATTGAAGGAGCCAACCCCATCGCCGTTGTCCGCCGCCAGCATCTCCCCGACGACGTTCTTGCCGCCAGCCGTAAGGCACTCCACCTCGCCGTACACGCTATCCAACAACGAATCGATGTTCACCGGGACGTCGCTGTCGTTATCGATGGTCACCAGATAGGTGACCGATGAGCCGGGTGAGGTCGTCTCATCGTTGGTGAAATCCGGGTTGGAGTCGTCACCGTCGGCCACGAGCCCTACCTCCACCAATACGCCAGCCGCGGGCGTGGGCGTGGGCGTGGGGCTACCCTCCGGGGTTTCCAGAGGCGTAGGTGTGGGCGACTCCGGCGGGAAAGTGACCAGGGGCGTAGGTGACGGCTTAGCAGCCTCGCCCACCTCCACGGTGAGCCTCCTGCCGAACCGCCTTTCGCCATCGCTCACCACGAGGATGATGGTGTAGGAGCCTTCCTTACTGGGGATCCACGTGGCAGTGGTGCCAGCGCCCGCGCCCAAGTCGCCGCCATCTGGCGCCTGCCAGACGGGGAGGAGCGCGCTATCATTGGGACGCCGCAGGGTCACCGTCCCGGACTCCACGAGGCCGTTGACGGACGGCCAGATGTCGGCCACATCGGATTGGGCCGAGGCGTCGGCTACGGCGACGCCTCCGAGGCCGTAAGACTGGACGATCTCCAGCTTGAACCCGAAGCTGAACACGTTTTCCACGTATATCCGCCGCTGGTTCTGCCCAGCGGTGGTGAAGGTGACCGCCGCCGCGTCGTTGTTCCATCGCATGGGGCTGGCCCCTTCCGTCTCGTCCATGTTTTTGGCCACCAGCTTCACGGTGACTCCTGGCTGGATCTCCTTGGGGTCCTTCGGCTCCCTCACCACGGCTTCCGCGGCCAGCACCATCGCCTGAAGGTACCCTATGGGCCGGGCGGCACCGCCAGCCCCCATCTCCACGCTGAACGGGCTGACCACCAGCATCACCTTTGCCCGGTCCACCTCCTTCAGAAGCTGGCTGATGGCCTCGGGCATCGTCTCCCAGTACAGCACAGGGTCCGCGACAGGCAGGATCTTGATGATGTCCGCGGAGCTGCCCAGGGCCTTCCAGTCGTACGCCTGACGTTGAGATGCAGGCGGCGGCAGCGTGAGGCTCAACCGTTTGCCAGACTTGTGCAGTCGCCCGGCCAAGTCGTCCACAAAATCCGTGAAGGACTCCCGCAAGCCGGGGTCTATGGACGGATACTCCAGATCGATCCCGTCATACCCGCCCTCTGTGACCAACGACATTATGGCCTCAATATGCTTCGCCCTCAGGTCTTCGCTAGCCAGGATGTCGTTGACCACGGCTGCGGTATCCCCGGCGCTGCCCACGATGGTGGGCATGAGGGCGTAAGTGCGCTGCTCGGGCACCTTGGTAGCGGTGCCCTGGACGGAGCCATCGGCCGCCGGGGCGTAATCGCGCGGGTTCAGGATGTTGACCTTGGCCTCGGGGTGCAGGCTGGTGTTGGCTGGAAGGGAACCGGCGACCTGATAGGCCTGCGCCACCACTCGCAGGACCGCCACGTTGTCAGGGACTGAGGGAAAATCGCCCTCGGCCACCTTGCCATCCTTTATGTTGGCCTCGCCCAGGCGCTGCCACCGGCCCTCGAAGTAGGTGTAGAAGCCGATCCCCGCGGGGTCCTGCACCTTCTCCTTGAGGGGCAGCCCGATGATGGCCGGCGTGTTCTTGTCCTTGGCCTGAAACTCGACGAACTCGCTGAGGGGCACCAGGCCCGGCGGCAGGGCAGGCATGGGCGCCAAGCGGCCCTTGATGCCGGGGGCTATGTCCACGGTGCCGCTGGAGCCACCGCCGCCATCGCCGCCGCCACCTAGAACTGAAGAGAAGACGAACACCATGACGATCACCAGGGCCAGGAAGGCGATGGTGCCGCCGATGATGATGGGCGCAGGGTCCCGTTCCGGCTTGCGCCTCAGCAGCCGGTCGAAGGGGCCTTCAGGGCGCGGCATTTCCCGCCGCAGCCGCCGCTCTGGTGGTTCTTCGCGGGGCGGAAATCTACGCATGGATATGAGGAGAACCTCCCACTCGCCGCGCGCTTCGGGCGCACCGGCGCGAGTCAGCGGTAGTTTACCATAGCCCCCCGCTGAGCAAAAAGCAGAAGCAGAGGGGCGGGTCGTGTACAATCGTCGCGAGCACAACGACTGCACTAGCGGGAGGTGTCGCCCATGAAGTTCACGCTGCCGGTGGTACTCACGCCCCCGGAGCAGTACCTGGCCATCGCCCGGGCTGCCGATGAGGCCGGCTGGGACAGCATCACCGTCCCGGACCACGTCTTCTATCCGGAGGTGACCTCCGGCAAGTATCCCTACACGCCGGACGGCCAGCGGTTCTGGTCGGCGGACACCGAATGGATAGATCCCTGGGTGGCCATCCCGGCCATGGCGGCCGTCACCAGCCGGATACGTTTCTACACCAATGTCTTAAAGCTGGCCATCCGCAAACCCCTTCTTGTCGCCAAGACCGTTGGCTCCGCTGCCGTTCTCTCGGGCGACCGGGTGGCCCTGGGCGTCGGGCTGAGCTGGATGCCGGAGGAGTTCAAGTACCTCGGCGAGGACATGCGCACCCGCGGCGCCAGAGTCGATGAGGCCATCCAGATCATCCGCCTGGTTCTGGGCGGGGGCATGGTGGAGTTTCACGGCCGGTATTATGATTTCGACCGCTTGCAGATGTCGCCTGCCCCCAAGAAGCCCGTACCGATCTACGTCGGGGGGCTTACAGAGCCGGCGCTACGGCGGGCGGCCCGGCTGGGCGATGGATGGATATCTGTCGTCAACCGGGAGGATGAGATCCGGCAACGGGTGGAGCGGCTGGCCGAACTGCGCCGCCAATACGGGCGGGACCGCGAACCCTTCGTCATCTCGGTCATGTGTCCTGAGGCCAGGACGGAGGCCGACATCCGGCGGCTGGAGGAGATGGGCGTCACCCATCTCCAGGTCATGCCCTGGTACCTGTACGGCGGCGACCCGAACCGGCTGGAGACCAAACTGGAGGCGGTGCGCCGCTACGCCGACGAGATGATCGCCCGCTTCGCCTAGGGCCTCGCAAGGGCCCCGGCTGGTGCCGTCCCTGTCGAGTTCAGGGAGGCTGCTCCATGATGAAGTCCCGCAGCCCGGCCTCGAATTCCGGGAGCGTGAGGCCGGTCACTTCCTGACGCGCGGGGGCCGTTGGGCCCGCCAGTTCCTCCAGAAACATGAAAGCGGCGTTCAGCTTGAACCCGAAGAAAAAGGGGGCGACCGTGTTCTGCTTTTTCCCAACGTAATCCACGTATTGGCCCCACGTTGAGAGTGAAGCCAGGGGGCGGTCACGGCCAGCCCGCACATCCTCCTGTGCCAG
>DAOUAG010000023.1:0-3046 GCA_034433815.1 Dehalococcoidia bacterium
CGGCCCGGACCTGGCCGCCCCCTAGCTCGGCCACGCTGCCGTCTGGTGCGTGCAAGAAGGCGCCACTGATATGATGGATGGCCGCCTCGGGGCCGATGCCCGCCTCCTGCAACGTACGGGGGCTGATGAGGCCCGAGCAGTGCGAGGGGATGCCTGGCTGCCGGTGCTCCTCGAGCAAGGCCACCCTTAGGCCAGCCCGGGCCAGGTCGCGGGCCGTGCGTGAGCCTGCTGGGCCCGCGCCGACCACTGCGACATCGAAGTCGAATCGCATTACGCACCCGATTGTACTGCGCCGGCGGTCCAGGCGCTTAGGCTTCGTCTCCGCGGACGGCCCGCAGGTCCGCGGCCGCGGCCCGGGCGAGGGCGGAGGCGTCATCGCATAGCTCGACCATGAGGAACCCCTGTTTGATGCGTTTTCGAGCGGTGACCGGGTTGCCGGCATGGGCGCCCGGGACGACGCGGAGGCGGCGGCAAGCGTCCAAGACGGCGTCGATGGCCTCCACAAAGGCCGGATCGTCGTGGTCGGAGCCCGGCGGGAGACCCAGGGAGACGCTGAGGTCGGCGGGGCCGATATAGGCGGCGTCGACGCCCGGGACGCCGAGGATTCCTTCCAGGTCCTGCAAAGCCTGCTTCGTTTCGATCATCACGATGCAGGCCACCTCCTGATCGGCCCGGGCGAAATAATCGCGCCCGGCGTAGTAAACGGCCCGGACGGGCCCATAGGAGCGCATGCCCCTGGGAGCGTAGCGGCAGGCGGCGACGGCGGCCTGGGCCTCGGCGCGGGAGTTCACCATGGGCACGATGACGCCCATGGCGCCTGCGTCCAGGGCTTTCATGATGATGCCAGGCTCGTTCCATGGCACGCGGACGATGGGCGTGGCCGCCGTGGAGGATATGGCCTGCAGGAGGTGGACGGCCTCGGAGTAGCCGATGACCCCATGCTGCATGTCCACGCAGATCCAGTCGAAGCCGGCGTGGGCGAAGATCTCGGCGGAGAAGGACGAGGGTATGGTCAGCCAGCCCCCCAGGGCGGGAAGCCCTTGCTGCCACAGGCGCTTCATTCGGTTCTCGCGCACGCGTCCCCCTAGTTCACCGGCTGTTGGCTAGCCGCTATTATAACTTCAGCCGCGGACGGCCGGCGGAAGGAGGCGCAAGTCATGGCCACCTACCTGGAGTTGAACAAAGGGCTTACGGAAGATGAGAGGGCGCTCAAGGAGAACGTCCACCGGTTCGCTGAGGAGGTCCTGCGGCCCGCCAGCATCGAGCTGGACCGGATGCCGGACCCCGAGCAGGTCATCGCCAAGGGCAGCGTGCTGTGGGATGTCTTCCGGCAGGCCTACCAACTGGGGTATCACACAAGGGCGCTGCCCGAGTCCTTGGGCGGTGCCCACCTATCGCCCCTAGCGCAGCACATCTTTACCGAGGAGATGGCCTGGGGCTGCGCTGGACTGGCCGTCAGCCTGGGCGTCACATCCTTCCCCTTCGGCTTCGCGGCCATGAGCGGCAACCCCGAGATCATGGAGCGGGTGGTGAAGCCCTTTGCCGAGGACCGGGAGGGACGCTACATCGGTTGCTGGGCCATAACGGAGCCGATGCACGGATCCGACACCCTTCTCATCGGCACGGAGCAGACCCGGCTTCCGGAGGTGGCGCATCAGGTACAGGCTCGGCTGGACGGTGACGAGTGGGTCATCAACGGCCAGAAGTCGGCCTGGGTCTCCAACGGCACCATCGCCACCCATGCCCTCACGTTCCTGGGAATCGACAGCTCCAAGGGTCAGGAAGGAGGCGGCGTGGCGCTGATCCCTCTGGACCTGCCCGGAGTGAGCAAGGGCAAGCCCCTGAACAAGATGGGCCAGCGCCCTCTGAACCAGGGCGAGATCTTCTTCGATAACGTGCGCATTCCGCGCCACTACATGCTGGTGGAGCCTGCCGGCTACCCCTACGTCATCAACTCGGTGCTAGCCGGCGCCAACGCCTTCATGGGTGCCGCCTTCACCGGAGTGGGCCGCGCAGCCTTCGAGGAAGGGCTGAAATACGCCCGGCACCGGGTACAGGGAGGCAAGAAGATCTGCGAGCACCAGGCGGTACAGCTCAAGCTCATGGACATGTTCATCAAGGTGGAGGCGTCGCGAGGGCTTTCCCGGGCAGCCATGGCCTACAACTCCACCACCAGCCCGCCCAGGGTTCAGTACTCGGTAGCAGCCAAGGTGTTCTGCACCCAGGCCGCCTTCGAGGTGGCCAGCGACGCCCTCCAGCTCCATGGCGGCATCGGCCTGGCCAAAGAGATGCTCATCGAGAAGCTCTTCCGCGACGCCCGGGCCGCCCTCATCGAGGACGGCACCAACGAGGTGCTGTCGCTGGCTGCGGCCCGCAAGGTGATCGACGAGTACTAGCGCCACTCTGACAAGGGGAAGGGGCCGGCCTGCATGGGGCCGGCCCCGTGCCATTGAGGGGGGACAGACGTCGAGCTCGCCTCAGAAGTTCGCCTTCGCTGGCGTCGCGCTACCGCTGGCGTTCGCTGGCGGCGCTTTGAACCAGGGGCCTGCATGGATGGCGGTTGGGATCCGGGTGGAAGCTGATGATCTGGTCCACGTGCTTCTCGAAGGCCTGGTAGATCTTATCCGCCCGCTCTTGGCTGAGCTTGCCTTCGCTCACCTTGGCGTCGAGGTCGCTCTTCACCTCGTCCAGCAGGGCCGCCTTGAAATCATCGGCACTCATCCCCTGGGCCTCGGCTATCTCCGCGAGGCTCTGGCCAGATTGCAGGGCCTCGATCACGGCGCTCTTCTCCATCTCGAGCACTTCGGCCGCTGCGTTGACGGTGAAGCGGGCGGCCAGGCAAGCCCGCGTTGGGCGCGGACCCCGGAGCCTCGCCTCCTCGGCGCTGGCGCTGCCCGAGAGGATGAAGACGCCTACGACGGCTGCGGCCACGATGGCCAGGGTTAGGACTGCGAATAGCTTCTGCATGTCAAACCTCCTTTGAACTGAGCTTATTCGCAGTCTCAGGCTAGGATGCCGGCATTAAGCCACCATGAAGGAGAGATTA
>DAOUAG010000024.1:0-23062 GCA_034433815.1 Dehalococcoidia bacterium
GGCCGCAGAGATGATTAGGGTGCTCAGCATCAGGCCCAGGACTATGAGGGTGCTCTGGGCCACCCGGCGGGGGATGTTCCGCAGGCCCATCACCACCAGGATCCGGTGCCGCAAGGCCACGTAGGCCACGCTGCCCAAACTCACGGCCAACGCCCCCAGGAGGACGTACATGATGGTGTTCATCGAGATGCCGAACAACGCGTCCACCGAGTCGCCTCTAGACGGCCTCGGGCTCCGCTGGGGCCCAGATACCGGCCTCGCGGTTCACGATCCGATGGTCGCTAACGATCTGCCCGTCCTGCATACGGATGATGCGGCCGGTGCGCTGGGCCACGCCCTGGTCATGGGTGACCAGCACGAAGGTCTGGCCCCGCGTTCTGTTCAGCTCTACCAGCAGGTCCATGATCTCGGCCGCGTTGGCGCTGTCCAGTTCGCCTGTTGGCTCGTCACCCCACACTATGGCGGGCTCGTTCACCAGCGCCCGGGCGATAGCGACGCGCTGGCGCTGGCCGCCCGATAGTTCCGCCGGTTTGTGCTCTGCCCAAGGCACGAGGTGGACGGTCTCCAGGGCCGCCATCGCCCGCCTTCGAGCCTCGCGCGCCGGAACCCCGGAGACGATGAGGGGTAACTCCACGTTCTCTACGGCCGAAAGCACCGGCAGCAGGTTGTAAAGCTGGAACACGAAGCCCATCCGCCGCGCCCTGTACTCCGTCTTCTTGTTGTCATCAAGGGTGCTCAGGTCGACCCCTTCCACCAGGACGCGGCCGCTATCGATGTTGTCCAGGCCTGAAAGGCAGTTGAGAAGGGTCGTCTTGCCACAACCGGAGGGGCCCATGATGGCCACCATCTCTCCTCTCCGTATGGTGATGGTGATGCCTCGCAGGGCGTGCACTTTCACCCTGCCGGTGTCATAGGTCTTTACGACGTTAATCGCCTGTATGATGGGCTCGTTTTCGCCAAGGGCCCGCTCAGCCTCTGGCGCCCGGCTCTCCGTAACACTCATGAATCACTCCTACAACCGCGGCCCCGCACCCCTCCGGGCACACAAGGCGCAACGTCTGTTCCGCGTACGCTGATTCCAACCGTCCGGGCGCTGGGGCGCATCCCCCGAAGGAGCATTTGGGCAGCTAGGGAGTGCTCCTGCTCGTTGAGGTCTATGGAAGTCCGGGGCACTTCCCGGCCGGTTGCGATAATCCCATTCTAGGGCATCTGGGGCGCGGCGAAAAGCCGGCCAAGCCTCAGCGAGGCGGCAGGGGCTCGCACAAGGCTGCGGCCGAGCAGAGAACATAGCTCGGCAGCAAGGCGCCAGCCAACCTCTTCCACATCCGGCGCCTTGCCCATCAAACTGGCCATGCTCGTGACAGCGCGACCCTCGATGCCGCAGGGCACTATCCGGGCGAACCACGATAGATCCACCGCCACGTTGAGGGCCAGACCGTGGCCCGTCACCCAGCGACCTTCGGCACCGCCCGGCCGGCTGACCCTAACGCCGATGGCCGCGATCTTGGCGCCATCCACCCATACGCCGGTTAGCCCCGGCTCTCGCCCGGCCCGCAGCCCGTAGCCGGCCAGCGTTCTGATGACGGCTTCCTCCAGGGTCCGCACGTAGGCCGCCACGCCGAGGCCGGCCTCTTGCAGAGCGATGATGGGGTAGACCACCAGTTGCCCCGGGCCGTGGAACGTTATATCACCACCTCGATCCGTCTCGATCAGAGGCGCCCCCAGGGCTCCCGGGGGGACCCTAAGGTTGCGCAGAGCGTCGCGCCGGCCCGTCGTGTACACCGGCGGGTGCTCCAAGAGCAGAACCAGGTCCGGAAGGGCGCCGGCGGCCCGGGTTCGGGCGAGGGCCCGCTGAAGCTGCCACGCCTCGGCGTATTCCACCCGGCCTAGCCAGGCGACCCAACATTCCGGCACGGAGCCATCTGCCATCAGTCGATCCCATCTCCAGGCTGCCAGGCCTCTAATCGGCTCTTTACCTCCGCGAGGAAGGCCCCGGCCTGGTGCCCGTCCAAGATGCGGTGGTCGAAGGACAGGCAAAGGGCCACCACGTAGCGAATGGCGATGGCGTCGTCGCCCACCACCACAGGGCGCTTGGTGACGGCCTCCAGCGTCATGATGGCGGCCTGCCCCTGGTTGATGATGGGCATGGAGACGACGGAGCCAAAGGCGCCCGTATTGTCGACGGTAAACGTTCCGCCCTGCACGTCCGAGATGCTAAGCCGTCCATCCCGTGCTCGCCGGCCCAGGTCATCGATGGCCAAGGCCAGCTCCGTGATGCTACGGCGATCGGCATCCCGGATCACGGGCACCATAAGGCCTTGCGCGGTGGCGACGGCGATGCCGATGTTGATGCGCTTGCGGAGTATGATGCGGGCCGGCCCTGCGTCGCCAGCCTCGGCCCAGCTAGCGTTGAGGTAAGGGTGGCTGGGCAGGGCCTGCGCTACCGCATGTACCGCGAAAGGCAGGTACGTGAGATCGGCGCCGTGCTTCTGGCGAAAGGCGTCCTTCGCTGCCAGGCGAAGGTGCGCCAGGCCCGTCACGTCGGCCTCCACCGCCAACCAGGCGTGGGGAGCGCTGAAGGCAGAGGCCGCCATGCGCCGGGCGATGGTCTGCCGGATGCTGGTGAGAGGGACCGCCTCTTCCTCCGCCAAGGACTCTTTCGGGCCCACCGTTGGCGGTCCGACACGGATGGCCGCCGCCCGGACGTCGTCCTCCGTTATGCGCCCGCCTGGGCCCGTGCCGGCGATGAGGCCGAGGTTCACCCCCAGCTCTTCCGCCAGCCTGCGCACGCGGGGTGTGGCCCGCCGCGGCCCCTCGGAAACCGGCGGCGATACGGGCTCCAACGACGGTTGGGGTTGCGCCTCCACCGGCTCCTCGCCCTCGGCCAATTCGATCAGGGCCAACGCACCTCCGACCGGGACGGTGGCACCCTCTGGCGCCAGTATCTCGACTAGAACACCGGAAAAGGGCGAAGGAAGCTCGACGTTGACCTTATCGGTGTTGATCTCCACCAGAGGTTCGAACTTGCGGACCGTATCGCCTGGCTTCTTCAGCCAGCGCTCGACGATGCCCTCAGTGACGGTTTCGCCGATGACGGGCAGGGTGAAGGTCACCGCCATGGGCCCGGCCTTAGTACGCCGCGAGCTTCCTTATGGCGGCGGCGATCTTCTCGGCGTTGGGCAAGACGTAGTCCTCCAGAACGCCCGCATAGGGCGTGAGCGGCACATCGGGCGAGGCCACCCTCGTTACAGGGCCATCCAAATACTCGAACGCGTCGCAGGCGATGGTGGCCGCCACCTCAGCCCCGAAGCCGCCCGTCAGGTTGTCTTCGTAGACGATGAGGGCCTTGCCGGTCTTCTTCACGGATGCCAACACGCACTCCCGGTCCCAAGGAGCCACCGTACGCAGATCGATGACCTCGACGCTGGTGCCATCCTCCGCCTCCACGGTTTCGGCAGCCTTCAGGGCGTGATGCACCATCATCCCGTAGGTCACCAGGGTGATGTCGCGGCCCGGGCGCTTCACCTCGGCCACGCCGATGGGGACCACGTAATCATCGTCCGGCACCTCCTCCCGGACCGACCGGTATGCCTTTTTGTGCTCGAGGAATAGCACCGGGTTCGGGTCGCGGATGGCGGACTTCAGGAGGCCCTTGGCGTCGTAGGGGCTAGCGACACAGATCACCTTGAGGCCCGGGACATGGGCGTAGAAGGCCTCCACGCTCTGGGAATGATAGGGCCCGCCGTGGATGCCCGCGCCATAAGGGCTGCGGATGGTTATGGGGCAGCTCCAGGTGCCGTTGGATCGATAGTGGAGGCGGGCGGCCTCGCTGACTATCTGGTCGAAGGCCGGATGGATGAAGTCCGCGAACTGGATTTCGGCGATGGGCCGGATGCCGTTAAGGGAGGCGCCGATGGCGATGCCGACGATGCTGGCCTCAGCCAGCGGAGTGTCGACGCAGCGCTCGGGACCGAACTGCTGGAGGAAGCCCTCGGTGGCCCTGAAGACGCCTCCTTCGCCCACATCCTCCCCCATGACGATGATGCGCTCGTCCCGCATCATCTCCTCGAACATCGCTTCCCGCACGGCTTCGATCATCGTCTTGACGGCCACGGCTAGTTCCCCCCTTCCTCCACGAAGACGTGCAGGAGGGCGGATTCCGGCTGGGGCATCGGCGCCTTCTCGGCGAAGTCCGTCGCCTCGTCCACCTCTTTCATCGCACGTTCGTGCAACCTCTCCAAGGCGGCCTCATCGATAAGGCCCCGCTCCTTGAGCCACGTGGCGAAACGGGGCAGCGGGTCCTTCTTCGCCCACTCAGCCACCTCCTCCCGGCTGCGGTAGCGCCGGTCATCGTCATCGCTGGTATGGGGCACCAACCGGTAGGTCTTGCACTCTATCAGGGTAGGACCGCCACCGTTGCGAGCGCGCTCGACGGCCTCCTTCGCAGCGGCGTAGACGGCGAGGACATCGTTGCCGTCTACCGTCACCCCAGGGAAGCCGTAGCCCTGGGCTCGCACGGAGACGTCCTCGACGGCCGCCTGCTTGCGCCAGGGCACAGAGATGGCATAGAGGTTGTTCTCGCATACGAAGATCACGGGCACGCGGTGGACGCCCGCAAAGTTCATGGCCTCATGGGTGTCACCGACGCTCGTGCCGCCGTCACCGAAGAACACCATCGCCACCTCGTCAAGGTCTCGCAGCTTTGCTGCCCAGGCCACTCCCACGGCGTGGGGGACCTGGGTGGCCACCGGCGCCGAACCCGACACGATGCGTAGCTTGGGATCGCTGAAGTGCGAGGGCATGTTGCGGCCGCCGCTGCTGACGTCTGCAGCGCGCGATAAGTGCGCCAGGAGCAGATCGCGAGGCGTCTGCCCGATGGTTAGCGCCACCCCGATATCGCGGTAGTAGGGGATCACCCAATCATGCCCGGGGCGTAGCGCATAGGCGGCGCCCACTTGTGCCGCCTCGTGCCCCTCTCCGGTGACCGCGAAGGGACCCTTCCCCATCCGGTTCAACATCCGCTCCCTCTCCCCGACGACGCGGGCCAGAAGCATCTTGTAGTACATGTCCAGGAGTTGCTCCCGGCTCAGGCCCATGGAGCCCGGGACCTCCTTTACGGATACCACGCCGATCGCCTCCCCCCTACCAATAGATGCTGACTCCAGCCGAGAGCTGCGCCGCTTCCCCCAGCGTCTCGCTCAGGGAAGGATGAGGATGGATGCTGGAGCCGAGTTCCCAGGCCGACGCTTCCAGGAAACGGGCCAGAGCCGCCTCGGAGATCAGCTCCGACGCCCCCTCGCCTATGATGTGCACCCCTAGCAGGTCGCCGGAGTCACCGTCGTAAACCACCTTGACGAAACCTTCCGTCTGGCCGCGGATCATGGCCATGGCGTTGTACTTGAAGGAGAAACGCTGGATCTTCACGGTGCGGCCGCTGTCCCGCGCCTGCTGCTCCGTCAGACCCACGGAGGCCACCTGGGGCCGGCAGTAGGTGACACGGGGCACCCGATTGTAGTCCAGCGGCTGCGGACGCTTGCCAGCGATGGCTTCAGCCGCCAGGAAGCCCTCCGCTGCCGCCACATGGGCCAGCAGGAGCCCGCCGATGCAATCGCCCACGGCGTATATACCGGGTTGCGCTGTGAGGTAGCCATCGTGCACCTGGATAAAGCCACGTTCGAGGCCAACAGCCGTCTTCTCCAGGCCCAGGCCGTCCACCGCGGCCTGGCGTCCCACGGCGATAAGGACCACCTCCCCTACCACCTGCCTCTCCTGCCCCTCGTGGCCGATGGTGATCTCCACGTGGTTGTCGTAGACCCGGGTTTTATCTGGTAAGACGCGGGCTCCGGTGAAGATGTTGGCGCCCCGCTGTACGAAGGATTTGGCCAGCGCCTTGCCGATGTCCGCATCTTCCAGCGGCACTATCGTGGGCAACATCTCCACGAGCGTCACCTTGGAGCCGATGTCCAGGAAGAAGGAGGCGAACTCGCAGCCGATGGCGCCGGCGCCCACGATGACGATGGAGGACGGGGGCCGCTCCAATTGCAGCAGATGGTCGCTATTGAGGATACGCTGGCCATCGGCCTCCAAGCCAGGGATCCCCTTGGGCTGCGAGCCAGTAGCCAGCACGACGGCGTGAGCCGTCAACACCCTTTCGCCCACGGCCACCGCGGAGGGCGAAACCAGGCGGGCATCCCCTTGGATGATCTCGATCTTGTGTTTCTCGATGACGGAGCGAAGGCTCTTGTGGAGGGTGTCAACGACCTGGCGCTGGCGTTGCACCATGGCGCCGAAGTCTAGAGCCGGCTCGGGGACCCGTACGCCAAAGGCGGGTGCGGCTTTGGTGCGCGTGAAGAGCTCCGCCGTCTCCAGCCAAACCTTGGTGGGGATGCAGCCCCGGTGCAGGCAGGTGCCGCCGACCTTATCGCGCTCGACGACGGCTGCCGTCAGGCCTAGCTGCCTGGCTCGGATGGCGGCCGTATAGCCCCCATTGCCCCCGCCGATAGCTACGAGATCGAACTCGTCCACGACCTGCCTTGCACTACTGGGGGCCAGGGGCCCCGGCCGGGTGGCAGATCACCTGATTGCGGAAATCTGCTTCACCTATAGCCATTATCCCGCCGCGCTAGAGGGCTGTCAACGAACGCAAGGAGCCGCTAGACACCAGGCCCGGTTATAATCGGAGCGCCATGGACTTCCGTTTACCCGCTGAACAGGCCCGCCTCAAGAAAGAGGTGTGCGAGTTCCTGACGAGAGAGCTCGGCACGAGCCACGACAGCGACCCGTCTCCCATGCCGCCAGGCTACATGCCGGCTCGCGAATTCGAGCGGAAGCTGGGGGAGCGCGGCTGGCTGGCCCTGAGCTGGCCCCCGGAATACGGCGGAGGAGGCCGGCCCATCGCCGAACAGTTCATCGTCGACGAAGAGATCGCCCTCCACGGCGGGCCCGCTAGCGATGCCCTGTCCAGGTGCATCATTGCGCCCATGATCGAGAAGGCAGGCAACGAAGACCAGAAGCGCCGCTACCTGCCGCGCCTGGCCCGCGGCGAGATAACCATGTGCCTAGGCTACACGGAACCGGAGGCCGGCTCCGACTTCGCATCCCTGAAGACCACCGCCGTGCGAGACGGCGACGAGTACGTAATCAACGGCCGAAAGGTCTTCACCAGCGGCGCCGATGCCAGCGAATACTGCTGGCTCGCCGCGCGTACCGGCCCGGCCATGCCCAAGCACGCCGGGATATCGGTGCTCATTGTACCGATGGACGCCCCTGGGGTGACGGTCCGGCCCCTCACGAACCTCTTGGGCGAGAACTGGTTCAATGAGGTGACCTTCGATAACGTGCGTGTCCCGGTCACCGAGCTGGTGGGTCGTGAGAACGAGGGTTGGGCCGTCCTAACTTCCGCCCTGGGGGTGGAGCGCATCACCATCTACAGGGCGCACCTACACTGGCGAGCGCTAATGGCCCTCGTTCGTCTCGTGCGCCGGCGCCCCGACGCGCGCGGCGCGATGGCCCGGCTGGCACAACTGCGCATCGAGTACGAGGTGGCGGGCCTCCTCCTCCAGCGCGCCATCCAACGGCACGCAGCAGGCGCCGACTACCGGGCCGAGGCCGCGGCCGTTAAGGTCTTCAACACGGAGTTCGCCCAGCGTCTGTACCGGGAGGGCGTAGCCATCCTCGGCCTGTACGGGCAGCTTCGCGACGGCGACACGCGGGCGCCATGGTTCGGGGCCATCTGCCACGGGTATCTCTCCGCCGTACAGGACACTATCGGCGGAGGCACATCCGAGGTCCAGCGAGACATCATCGCCCAGCGCGGGCTGGGCCTGCCGCGCTCGTCTTAGTCCTCCAGAGCCCGCTTCAGGTTCTCCAGAGAGGCCTCGAGTTCGTTCTGGAAGATTCGGGCCATCAGAAACCAGGCCATGAGTTTGCCAAAGAGGCCGAAGGGCGGCGTATAGTTCACCGACCACTGGACCCTCGTGCCCTTGCCAACCGGGGTGAAGGCCATCGAGTCCTCCATCCTCAGGTAGCCGGTAAAGCGGCGAGCCAGGAGTTCTCCAGGCCGGTATGCCGTCCACGTCCCTTCCAGCGTGTGGGGCTGAAGCCCCACCTTGATCGTGGTGCGATCGGTAGTGCCTTCGCTCTTGCCGTCGCCCGAGGTTATGACCACCTTCTTGATGAAGGTAGTCCATTCGGGCTGCCGGGACGGGTCTCCGGCCAGGGCGAAGACGTGCTCCTTGGCGGCGTCGATATCGATGCTGGCTGCCAGTTTGGGCATGCTCACCTCCGTGCGTAAGCCATCTCGTCGCGGGGGTCTCGCCCCGCGCCCAGATCTTTAGAAATACCCTCTTTGGGGTCTTGCAGGCTCTTGTGTCGTGAGTATAATGATAAGGCGAGAGCGAGCGGAAGTGGCTCAGTGGTAGAGCACCTCCTTGCCAAGGAGGGGGTCGCGGGTTCGAATCCCGTCTTCCGCTCCATTTCTTTTTTCGCCTCCGCCAGACCCCCGTCGAGGCGCTCTGCTCCGCTGCACCCCCCGCTTTTTCGACGCCCCTGCTAGTGACTTTGGCGGCGCGTTGCCTCATAATGCTGGCGAGCGAAAGGGGGCCAGTATGCGCGCCGAGGGCAGGAAGAAGGCACAAGCCGCTTTCCACGACCTACCGGCAGGAGCCGACCTGGGCAGCATCGAGTACGAGCTGACACCGGAGATGGCGGAGCGGCACCTAAGAGCCACGCACCAGACGCCCTACCCAGTCTCAGGCGGTGTCCGTCTCGCACCCGTCAGCATCCTGGCCAGCGACGGAATCCGGTTAGTCGAGGCTAGCGTCGACATCAGCGAGTCCGTGCATGCGGGCCAGGGGATCGAAATCTTCGCGCCACCCATCGTGGGTTCGCGCATCCGAGTCCGCGGCAGGGTCGTCGAAAAGTTCGAGAAGGGTGGGCGCCAGTTCGTAGTCATCGATACGGTATCGGAGGATGACCAGGGCCGGCTCTTGGCTCGCGGGCGTATGACAGGCGTCGCCCGGTACCGGCCGGAAGGGCAGGCCTAAGATGACGGCCGTTACAGAGATCGGCCGGGAGCTGGAATCGGTCAGCCACCTGGTGACCATGGAGGACATGATACTGTTCGAGCCAGAGGGCGAGAAGAACATCCATACCGACGACAGCGTCGCTAGGGCCGCCGGCCTGCCAGCGGCCATCGCCGCCGGCGTGCAGTTCATGAGCTACATATTCGAGATGCTGTACCGCGCCTACGGCTTCGACTCCATCGCCGGCACGGCCCTGGACGTGCGCATCCGGGCGCCGGTATTCGCCGGCGACACCGTGACTGCCCGGGGACGGGTGACCGCCTTCGAGAGACTTGCCACTGGCGGCCGGGTGCACCTCGACGTCTGGTGCGAGAACCAACGCGGCGAGCGGGTGATAACCGGGGTCGCCTCCGTCACCGCGCGAGAGGAAGCCTGATGGACTGGCGGCAGCGGCTCGGGCCGAAGCTGGTCTCACCCGCTGAGGCAGTCTCCCTGATCCGCTCAGGGATGACCATCGCCTCCAGCCTGACGGAGGCCAGCGACCTTTGCGCCGCCTTGGCCCAGCGGGACGATCTGGAGGGCGTCACCGTGGTCTCAGCGGTGCTTCTGCCAGGCGGAGCCAGCTTGGCCATGAAGGACCAGGGCCGGTACCGGGTCATCACTGGATTCGCCACCCCCGTCAGCTATCCGCTACAGAGGGCACGGGCCATCGAGTACATCCCGCTGGCATTCTCCCAAGCCCACCGTCTCTTTCAGCGCGATATGCCGCTGGACGCCGTCTTCGTCCGCCTGACGCCCCCGGACGAGAGGGGGCTGTGCAGCTATGGGTGGACTGCCGGCTTCACGCCGGAGCTGGTGGAGATCGCCGTCGCGCGCCGCCTGCCCCTCATCGCCGAGATAGACCCCTCGATGCCCTACACGATATCGGACCGGGAGGTGCCGGCCGGCGCCATCACCTGTGCCATCGAGGCCAGCGCGCCGCCAGCGGGCGGCGACGTACCAGGCGTAGCCTCAGAGCATGCCGGGGCCATCGCGGTGCACCTGAACCCTCTGATCCCGGACGGCGCTACCGTGCAGGTGGGCATCGGCAGCGTGCCCGATGCCGCCGTGAGTTTGCTGGTGGACAAGAAGGACCTGGGGATCCACACCGAGGTCCTGAACGAAGGCTTGATCGAGCTCATGGAGAAGGGGGTCGCTACCGGCGCCAGGAAGTCGCTTCACCCGGGCAAAGCGGTCTGCACCATCGTCGCCATGTCAGAGCGCATCCGCTCCTTCGTGGACCACAACCCGGACGTCCTTCTGATGTCTTCGGCAGAGGCGCTGGATCCCCGCATCATCGCCCAGAATAGCCTCCTGCGCTGCATAAACTCCGCGTTCCAGGTGGACCTCCTGGGCCAGGTGAACGCCGAAACGGTGGGCGGGTTTCAGGTCGCCGGCGTGGGCGGCCAACTGGACTTCTTCCGCGGCGCCGCCTTGAGGGAAGACGCAGCCACCATCATCGTCCTGGACTCCACCACATCAGACGGCGCCGTCTCGCGTATAGTGCCCAGCTTTGAACCCGGCTCAGTCGTGACGTCCACGCGCTACGACATCGACTACGTGGTGACAGAGCACGGCGTGGCCCAGATGCGGGGGAAGACCAGCAAAGAGAGGGCCCACGCCCTCATTTCGGTGGCGCATCCCTCCTTCCGAGAGGGCCTGGAGAGAGCCGCCCGCGAGATGCTTCTGCTCTAGCGACCGGCCGGCCAGCTAATCAGCCGCGATCTCCAGCCAGCGGGGACGCCTGGATTCGAACCGGGCGATGGCGTCCTCCACCGTCAGAGTGAGGCCGATGTCGTCCAGCCCCTTGAGGAGACGCTCCCGCACGAAGGGGTCGATCTCGAACCGCTCCCGGAAGCCCTCGTCGTCGTACACCACCTGCTCCTCCAGGTCCACCGTCAGCTCATAGCCTGGTCGCGCCTGGGCAGCCCGCAACAGGTGCTCCACCTTCTCCTCTGGCAGCACCACGGGCAGCATCCCGTTCTGGATGCAGTTGTTGTAAAAGATATCGGCAAACGACGGAGCGATAATGCAGCGGAACCCCATCTCTTTGAGGGCCCAGGGCGCGTGCTCCCGGGAGGAGCCGCATCCGAAGTTCCGCCCGGTCACCAGTATCGGGGCGCCCTGGTATGCCGGATGGTTCAGCTCGAAGTCAGGGTTCGGGCTGCCGTCTGGAAGGTAGCGCCAGTCGAAGAAGGCGAACTCGCCGAACCCGGTACGTTCGATCCGCTTGAGAAACTGCTTGGGGATGATCTGGTCGGTATCCACGTTGACGCGCGGCAGCGGCGCGGCAACGCCGGTGAGTTTGCGAAACGGTTCCATGCCGTCTCCCTCAGAAGTCCCGTACGTCCACGAAGTGCCCGGCGATGGCGGCGGCAGCGGCCATCTGGGGGCTCACCAGGTGGGTGCGGCCGCCCTTCCCTTGGCGCCCCTCGAAGTTGCGGTTGGAGGTGGAGGCGCAGCGTTCTCCGGGCATCAGGATGTCCGGGTTCATGCCCAGGCACATGGAACAGCCGGCCTCCCGCCATTCGAACCCCGCCTCGATGAATACCGTATCCAGCCCTTCACGCTCCGCCTGCCGCTTCACCTGCATGGAACCCGGCACCACCATGGCGCGGACGCCGGGCGCCACCCGCTTCCCCTTGACCACCTCGGCAGCGGCGCGGAGATCTTCGATCCGAGCGTTGGTGCACGAGCCGATGAACACCCGGTCGATGGCGATCTCCCGGATCGGCGTGCCGGGCTTGAGGCCCATATAGCGCAGCGCGGCCTCAGCCGCCAGCCGGTCTGCCTCCGAAGCGAAGGATTCGGGATCGGGCACGCTGCCGGTGACAGGCACCACCATGCCGGGGTTCGTGCCCCAGGTGACGTACGGCTCCAGCTCCGCGGCATCGATCCTGACGGTGGTGTCGAACCTCGCGCCCTCGTCGGTGCGGAGCTCGCGCCAATAGGCCACGGCCTCGTCCCACGCCTCGCCCTTAGGGGCGTACGGGCGGCCCTTCAAGTACTCGAAGGTTGTGTCGTCGGGCGCGATCATTCCCGCCCGAGCGCCGGCCTCGATGGACATGTTGCAAACGGTCATCCGGCCCTCCATCGAGAGAGAGCGCACGGCCTCCCCGGTGTACTCGATGACGTGGCCCACAGCGCCGTCGACGCCGATGCGGCCGATGATGCCCAGGATCATGTCCTTGGCAGTCACGCCCCGGGGCAGTTGCCCGTCGACCCGGATCTCCATCGTTTTGGGGCGGCGCTGCAACAGCGTCTGGGTGGCCAGCACATGCTCTACCTCAGACGTCCCGATGCCCAGGGCGAAGGACCCGAAGGCCCCATGCGTCGAAGTGTGGCTGTCACCGCACACGATAACCATCCCCGGGCGCGTATACCCCAGCTCCGGGCCAATGACGTGTACGATCCCCTGGCAATCCGAGTCGATGCCGTAGTACCGGATGCCGAACTCGGCGGCGTTCCGCTTCAGGGTTTCGATCTGCTTGCGAGAGATGGGATCCGCTATGGGGAGCGAACGGTCGGTGGTAGGTACATTGTGGTCCGCTGTAGCCACCGTGAGATCCGGACGGCGGACGGTTCTCTCCGCCAGGCGGAGCCCCTCGAAGGCCTGGGGCGATGTGACCTCGTGCACCAGGTGCAGGTCAACATACAGGAGCGCCGGTTTCCCTGGCTCTTCATAGACGACGTGCGATTCCCATATCTTCTCGAAGAGGGTCTTGGGAGCCAAACTCTCCTCCGTTCTAGGATGCCTCTTCCATCATAGCGGAATTGGTCCTCCGGCCGTAAGCTGCCGCCACAGCCCGCCGCGGGCGAATGTGGCCCCCCTTTGCCCAACGCCGCGTGGGTTAGAATCGTGGCGAAGGCATGCACCACGACACGATCCTGGAGGCCATCGGGCGGACCCCTTTGGTGGAGCTGCGCCACTGTAGCCCCAAGCCCGGGGTGCGCCTCTTCGCCAAGCTGGAGGGCCGGAATCCCACCGGCAGCGTCAAGGACCGCATCGCCCGCGAGATGGTCTTGCGCGAGGAGGAAGCCGGGCGTCTCCGTCCCGGCGACGTCATAGTGGTGGCATCCACCGGCAACACCGGCATCTCGCTGGCCATGGTGGGCCGGGCCCGCGGCTACCGGGTGCGGGTGGTGATGCCCGAAAACGTATACCCGGAGATACCCCGCACCTTGGCGGCCTACGGGGCGGAGGTTCATTTCGTGCCCGCCACCGAGGGCGTGCGCCAGGCCATCCGCGTAGCGGAGGAGATGGGCGCCGAGCCCGGATGCGTCGTGCTCGACCAGTTCGCCAGTCCGTACAACGTAGACGCTCACTACAAGACGACGGGGCCGGAGATACTACAGGAGCTACGGGAGGTCGATGTGTTCGTGGCCGGCCTGGGCACGGGGGGCACCCTCATGGGCGTGGGCCGACGCCTCAAGGAAGCGAACCCGCGGGCCAAGGTCGTGGCCGTGGAGCCCCACCCAGGCTACCAGGTGCAGGGCCTCAAGAGCCTCGCCGATGGCTTCATCCCACCCATCCTGGACTTTGAACTCCTGGACGGGCGCATTCTCGTGCGCAGCCGCCACGCCTTTCGGGCGGCAGCGGAGCTAATGCGCCGGGAGGCGATCTTCGCCGGCGTCTCCTCCGGGGCCGTCCTGCACGCGGCC
This sequence comes from Dehalococcoidia bacterium, assembly GCA_034433815.1. Taxonomy (GTDB): domain Bacteria; phylum Chloroflexota; class Dehalococcoidia; order SM23-28-2; family RBG-16-64-32; genus DAOUAG01. The sequence goes on from DAOUAG010000024.1 coordinate 13,725, forward strand.
CTCAAGTACGCGAATCGGCTGGATCGGGGCAACATGGTGCTGCTGTTCGCCGATAGCGGGTGGAAGTACCTGGACACCGGCCTTTGGACCAACCCTCCACCTCCAGGAGAAGGGGACGAGCTGGACGAGGTCATCTGGTGGTGAGGCGCCGAGCCCCCGCCGCCTCTCTGCCCGATGGGGCCAAAAGCCGGAAGATCGTCAGGAAGCCGACGCCAGCGCCAGAGAGCAGGTATAGCCACTGGACCCACCACAGGCCGCTATCGCTCCCGGAAGCTATGCTGTGCAGGAGCGCAGCCAGCCAGGCGGCGAAACCGCCATAGTGGATCAGGCGCCACGCCTTCTGCCCAATCCTCTGTCGCACGTATGACGTCAGGATCAGGAGGGCGGCCAGATACAGGGCGATGGTGCCCAGGGCCGACGGTATCGGCCTCCAGCGGGCGGCAAAGGGGACCAGAACCTCCAGCGCGCTGAAAGACAGGTACGGGTCCAAGACCAGCAGCAGGATGTGGAAGGCCGTCATCACCAAGGCCAGCACCGACAGGGTTTGGTGCGCCTCGTAGACCCAGGCGCGCCTCATCAACCCGTCCAACGCCCGCACGTTCACAGCGATGCCCATCGCCGTGGACACTGTGAGCAGCAGGAAAGCCACCAGGCCCGAGGCCCGGATGAACTGCCAAACCGTTACCTCTACCGATGGCGTCTTGTTTCCACTGGCAGCCTCTGCGCTCGCGGGAACCAGCAAGAGAACAGCCACCAGCAGGACCCAGGACCAGCGTCGCAGGAGCCTAGGCAGCACGCAGCCCCTCCATGTCACCTGACCATAAGACGTCGCCCCTATCGGTGACCAGCACTCCCGCGCAGGAGGGCTCCGATTCCAGGCGTTCCAGTCCCTGCCGGGGCCCTAGCAGGAGCACCGTCTTCGTCAACACCTCGGCTTGCGCCGCCGACGGCGCAACGACGGTCACCGAGGCCAGTCCAGTCTCCGCCGGACGGCCGGTGCGCGGGTCGATGATGTGGTGCGCCCAGCCGTCTGCCGTGCGCCAGCGCCGGCGCCAGATCGATGAGGTGGCCACCGCCCGGTCGCGCACCCGAATCACCGCCAGGTCACGGTCAGGGCGCCAGGGATCCTCGATGCCCACCAGCCAGCCCTCGCCAGACGGCCCGGGCCCGGCCGCCCGCAAGTCGCCGCCGGCGTTGATCACCCACGATGGCACGCGGCGCATGAAGCGAACGGCGGCATCGACGGCCCAGCCTTTGGCGAACCCGCCCAGGTCCAGCCTCACGCCGTCTCTCAGGATGATCCTCCCGCCGGACACGAAGGTCACGCGCTCATGCCCTGCCGCTGGCGGGGCGCGCCTGGCAGCCGAGACCGCCGGAATGTCCGCAAGGGAACGATCGTACCCGGCGGCCTCGAGGGCTCCGAGAACCGTGGGGTCGTACAGGCCGCCGGATTGCTCGGCAGCCTCCAACGCCTCCCGCAGGACCCTGCGCAGGAAGGCGGACGCCCGGAACGGGCACCCACCACTCCGGTTGAGGCGGCTGAGCTCGCTGTCGGGCCTGAAGCGGCTCAGCCTGGCCTCCGCAGCGGCGAAGAAGGCCTCTACCCTATTGGCCACGCCGTCATACAGCCCTGGCCAGCCCAGGAGCTCCACCTCGGTGCCCATGGCCTTGAAGTGTACGGTCTCGAACTCCATCAGGAGCCTCTTGTGCGTGTATGCGGCACCATCGGGGCCGACTGAACGTTCGGCACCGGCTGCACGTTCGACTGCGAAGAGGGCGCTAGAACGCCATTTGGCTGCACGGGTGCCGCGCTAGCCCCGCCGTCGCTGCCCCCGAAGTCGCGCACCGTCAGGGCCGCCCAGGTGACCAGCAGCAGCGCGATGCTGGCGCCCGCCATGTACAGCCGTCCCTCCAAGTACTTTCCGCTGCGGGCCATCACGCGCCTCCCCTAGTCATCGTCCTCGTGCTCTTCCCGCTCGTAACCATCTTCCCTGCGCTCGTGCTCCGCACGCTCTCTCTCGTGCTCACCCTCTTCGTCTTCTTCGTGTTCTTCCCAGCGCTCGTGCTCTTCCTCAGCCTGCTGGAAGGTGTTCCCGTCGCCGCTCAGGAAGAACTGTCCGTCTGCCGGCGCCCCCTGAGTGACGCTCGATGCTGCGTCGGCCGGCTCGCGGCCCCCTCGGAACCCAAACTGGCCGAAGGTGGCACCGATGCCCACAATCAGAGCCGCCAGTGACACCGTCGTAATAGCTGCCAGGATCCAGGCTCTCTGTCGCGTCATTGGCCTCCTCCACTTTCTAATCCGTTCAGTCTCAGAAGATAAGCTGCTTTGATTAGAGGCACATTGGAAAGCCGCGCCCCCTGAGCCGCAGTTGAGGATTCTAATGGAATTCCAATCTGCCGCGGCGCATACTAGTTTGTGGCGGGAGCGAACGATGCATGTCCTAGTCGTGGAAGACGAGCCGAGGCTCGCGCACCTCTTACGCCGGGCCCTGGAGCAGGACAGACACGTGGTAGAGGTCGCTTACAACGGCCCGGACGGCCTCTACCAGGGCGAGACCGGCGCCTTCGACGTCATCATCCTGGACATCATGCTGCCCGAGATGGACGGACTGGAGGTCTGCCGCCGTCTGCGGGCCGGCCGGATCGACACCCCCATCCTCATGCTCACCGCGCGAGACGCCATCCAGCACCGGGTGGAGGGATTGGACGCCGGCGCCGACGATTACCTGACGAAGCCCTTCGCCGTGGCTGAACTCCTCGCCCGGGTCCGGGCCCTGGGCCGCCGCCGCGGACCCCTGGCGGACGACATCCTGAAGGTCGGCGACCTCACGCTGGACCCCATTCGCCATCAGGTGGAACGCGGCGGCAAGATCATCAACCTGACGCGGAAGGAGTTTGCCCTGCTGGAGTACCTTATGCGGAACCAGGGCCAAGTCCTAACCAGGGCCCAGATCATGGACCACGTCTGGGGGTACGACTTCTCCTCTCTCACCAACGTCGTCGACATCTACATCCACTATCTACGCAACAAGATCGACAAGGGATACGACAAGAAGTTGGTCCGCACGATTCGGGGCGTGGGCTACACCATCGACGGCGGCCGCGATGTTTAACCGCATACGCCTGAGCCTGACCCTGTGGTACGTCGCCGTGCTCCTGGCCATCGTGCTGGTTATGGCCGGCTTCACCTACGGTTTGATGTATCGCTCCCTCCGTTCCGAGGTGGACGACTCCCTGCGGGACAGCGCCCGTGGCATCGCTACACAGATCGACGAGCGGGCCCTGAACCTAGCGGTGGGACTCTCGATGCCTGGCGGGCCACCCGGCGCCGCGGCCGGAGACGAGGACGGGCACGAAGAGACTGAGGAGCATCTGAGCTTCTTCAGCGGCGGCGGAGGCGACACCTTCTATCTCGTCCTATCGCCGGAGGGCCAGACCCTGCTGAACCCGCTGAACGTTAGCCTGGAGGGCGCCCCCGACGTGGCCGCCGCCCAAGCAGCCGCCTCGGGCCGCGAGGCCTGGACCACGGTGCACGGTGAGGATGCGGATTACCGCCTCTATTCCCTCCCCGTTGTGGAACACGGGCGGATCCTGGCGGTGGTGCAGGTTGGGCGATCGCTGGAGCAGCACCAGCAGCAGTTGCGGCGGCTCGTACTCCTGCTCGCGGTCTCGGGCGCCGGGGGCCTGGCTCTTGCCGCCGTCGGCGGGCTCTGGCTCGCCGGTCGCGCCTTGAGGCCGGTGCGAGAGGCCTTCGACCGCCAACGGACCTTCGTGGCCGATGCCTCCCATGAGCTGCGCACCCCCCTCACCTTGGTGCGGGGCAACGCCGAGATGCTGGCCATGAGCCCTACCGCCAAGCTCTCCGACGAGGACAGGGAGTATCTGGAGGGGATCGTCCGGGAGTCCGAGCACATCGAGCGCCTAGTGGCAGATCTGGCCACTCTAGCCCGCATGGATGAGGGGCGCCTCGAGCTCCAGATGGAGCCCCTGGATCTGGCTAACCTCGCCCAGGAGTCGGGCAAAGACGCCCGTCTCTTGGCCGGCCAGCGCCGCCTCGATATCGACGTGAAGACCGACGGGCCCCTGGTCGTCCTGGGGGATGCTACCCGGCTCCGGCAGCTTCTCGTCGCCCTTCTGGACAACGCCGTCCGCTACACCCCCGATGGCGGCCGCATCCTCATCGAGGCCCGCCCTCGGGACAGCTACGCGGAGGTACGAGTGTCGGACACTGGCCCGGGCATCGCGCCGGAACACCTGGCCCGCATCTTCGAGCGCTTCTATCGGGCCGACCCCTCCCGTTCTCGAAGCATGGGCGGAACCGGTCTGGGTCTCGCCATCGCCCGGGGCATCGCCGAAGCCCACGGCGGCTCCCTGAATGCCGAAAGCGAGCCGGGCAAAGGATCCACCTTCATCGTCTCCTTGCCCCGGCTTGTCTAGGCGCTAGGACTGCTCCTCCGGAGGCTCCTCCGGGATCGGCTGACGCGAGTGGCCGTTGGCCCGGACGCAGGTGTGGCCGGTGGCGTCGATGGATGCCCCGCACAGGCGGCAGATGGGCCGGCCCGCGGCGATGATCTCCTTGAGCTGGATGTCCAGGGCTGCGCACTGAGGGGCGCGGAGCCTCACCTTCAGGGCCGGCTGATCGTCTTCCTCCTCGCCCAGCTCGAAGGCGTGCAAGACGATCGTGCCATCGGCCTGGTCCACACCGATGGCCATGCGGCCCACGCGGAACTCGTGTCCGGCGTAGGGCGGGAACTCAGTGGGAGGCGCCGGGACGTCGCCCCCATAGTCGAGCTGAGCGAGGATCTGCATGATGGCCAGATCCAGCGCCTGGAGGTGCTGCTTCTCCAGCCAGAGGTACGCCATCTCTTCGTGGGCGCCCATGACGCGCAGGCGGAAGGTACGTTGGCCGGGCCGGCCGAAGGCCTGGGCGTCGATGGCGAGGGCGTTACCGAAGTCGACCGTCATGGTCCCCCCACAAGTCAACTAGCGGGCCCATGCGGTATGGTGCCGCGTCTGGAGCGGGAGACGGGGATCGAACCCGCGACCCTCTGCTTGGAAGGCAGATGCTCTACCACTGAGCTACTCCCGCTCCCGTCTGTTATTATAAACGGCCCGCGGCCTAGCCGAGCGTGGCCCCAAAGAGCCCGGGGCCCTATTATCTACCCCGGCGGTTAGGTGCAACTTTGCGAATGCTCCGTGTCCTCAGGGGAGCCATCCTCTGGATAGTCATACTGGCCCTGGCTCTCTTCCTCATCTTCGTGGAGTTCGTGGCCGATGTCGGCGGCAAAGCGCAGCCCATACGCAGGCCGGTGAACCCGCCCTCCGGGCTGGCGCCTACGCTACCCTCATCGCCGGCCCCAGACGCCGACACCGCAATCTACCACCGAATCCGCAACCCCTACTGGTCGCCAGCCATCAGCTCGAAGACCAGTTGACCGTTGTCGTACCGCACCAGCCGGTGCGGGGGGTCGACTTCGTACCAGGCCTTCTGGGTGCCACCCCCGGAACGTATCTCCAACCTCCAGGCGTCGAACCTTCCGGCCGGCACCTCGACGATCTCCCGTCCCTTCACCTTTAGCACCACTGAAAGTACGTCCGGCTTGGCCAAGCTGCAACTGAGCACATCGGAGTAACGCACCTCGAATCCGTCCTCAAAGGCGAGGGTGCGCCACAGGAAAAGGTCTGTCCAAGTGTCGTAGGAACGCACCGGCACATTCAGCCTGTCGGTTCGCTGGCCCTCCTTCGACTTCTGCTCCACCGTCACCGTGCGGCCTTGGTACGTGGCCTGACAGGTTCGGTCACCCTCCGGCCCGCTGATGCGTCGGGTCACCGATGAGGGGCTCAGCGTCTCAGCGTCGGCCACGACCGCCACCTCGTCGGTGATCTTTTCCTTGGGTATGTCGAACTTCTGGGAGAAAAGAAGGTTCTCGCCTTGCTGCTCGATCGTCAGCACCCCGGAGCCGATTTCGTCCTTGCCGTCCATCAGCCGGTATGTCGCAGTTTCGGGTACAGCCCACGGTATCGGCCCCAGAACGTCGCTCCCCGACAGGGTGGACGACCCGCCGCCGGAACAGGCCACCACAAGGGCCAGTAGGCCGGCCAAGACGGGAACCCGCGCGTGACTCATCCGCGCCCTGCCAGGATGGACCGCAGACGGGCCACCGCCTCGACGACATCGTGCCGCTCGATGCCGTAGTGGGTCACCCAGCGAACGCGCCCGCCCTCCGCGAAGCAGCGGACGCCCGCCTGCTCCAGCCGGTTCACCAGGGCGACGGGCTCCCAGCCGTCCACCCGGAAGAATATGAGGTTCGTCTGGGGCGGCGGATCGAGGACGACGCCGGGGGTCTCGGCCAGCGCGGCGGCGGCAGCCCGGGCGTTCTCGTGGTCTTCGGCAAGCCTGGCCACCATGTTCTCCAACGCGTATACACCGGCCGCTGCGATGACACCCGCCTGGCGCATGCCGCCCCCAAGCATCTTGCGGTAACGCCGGGCCTCGGCGATGAAGTCCCGAGGCCCGCACAGCACCGAGCCCACAGGGCAGCCCAGCCCCTTGGAGAGGCTGAAGCACACTGAATCCGCCCAGGCCGCGAGCTTCGACACCGGCACCCCCAGCGCTACCGCCGCGTTGAACAGGCGCGCTCCGTCCATGTGCACTGGCAGGCCGTGTTCGCTGGCGATCTTGCGGACGGGCGCCATATCTTCTTCCGACAGGACGGTGCCGCCGCAGAGGTTGTGGGTGTTCTCCAAACAGATGAGCCCCGTGCGCGGCGAATGATCATCCACGTGCCTGATGGCAGCCCGAAGCCGCGTCTCGTCCAAGCGTCCCTGCGCGTCGTTGGGCACTGGCCTCAGTCCCAGCCCACCGACGGCCCAGGCGCCCCCGACCTCGTACTCCAGCGTATGGGATCGGTCGCCGACGATGACTTCGTCACCCCGCCGGCAGTGGGTCAACATGGCGATAAGGTTGCTCTGGGTGCCACTGCTGGTGAAAAGGGCCGCCTCCTTGCCCAAGAGCTCCGCGGCCATCTCTTGCAGACGGTTAACCGCGGGGTCCTCGCCGAAGACGTCGTCCCCCAGCTCGGCGTTGGCCATAGCGGCCCTCATCTCCGGCGAGGGAAGGGTGACGGTGTCGCTGCGCAGATCGATGACCGCCATAAGACCTAGAGGCCCCTAGTGGAGAAAGACAATGATGGCAGGAGGACGCCCGTCAGTTGGTCCGTTCCCAGAGGGATTGGTAGCCCTCGCCGCCGCGGATGGCCGACAGCACCTCCAGCCGTTCGGCCTGGGACAGCTCCTGAAAGACCTGCGCGCAGCGGGCCGCCATCTGCTCGCCACCGAGGCTGACCATGCGGGACTCGATCCTGTCCCAGAGCCCGGACTGGCGGAAGGTGTCCACGTGCCGGGGCCACATAAAGGAGAGGATCTTGTCCGGCAAGGGGAAGCGAGGGCGCAACTTCTTCAGACTCTTGAACCGCTCCTCCACGGAGCCAGCCCGGGGCACCACCGCGATGAGAGGCCCCTCCGTCTCGCTGGTGCGGGCATCCACCAGGAGCCTCTTGTCCAAGATGGCAAAACGGACGACAAGAACCTCTGCGCTATCGATGACCCGCGTTACCTCATCCAGGTCCAGTCCGTAGTCATCCATGACAAACCGATTCTACGACCGGCCCATCCCCGGGTCAAACGTAGCGACGTCAGGCAGGAGCCGCGGCCTGGCCGCTCCGGAGGGCCTCCAACTTCGCCCGGGCGGCACCTGAGTCGATGGCTTCGCGCGCCTTTTCGATGCCCTCGCCGATGGACGCCGCCCTTTCTGCCAACCATATGCGCAGCCCGGCGTTCAGAACGACCAGATCGCGATACGGGCCATCGTCGCCCTCTAGGATGCGAAGGGCGATGCCCGCATTGTGGGCAGCATCTCCGCCGGCCATCTCCTCCCTGGAGGCGGGACGGAGGCCGAACTTCGAAGCATCGATCTGGATCTCCTCGGCGCTGCGCCCCTCCACCCAAAGAAGAGCGCGGCAAGGGCGCGACGTCGGCGCGTCCTCGTTGCCTTCGATCCCCTGCACGATAAGGATGCGCTTGAAGCCCATGCTCGTTGCCGCCAGCATCATCTTCTCCATGTAGGGAAGGTGCGCCAGGCCGATGACGCTGTTGTCAGCGTGGGCCAGATTGTAGATCTTTTCGATGGTGGCGAAACAGGTGCGCAGGGCGACCTCTTCCCGCAGATCCTTCAGGGCGTAGACCGAAGACACGAAGCGGGCGGAGCGGAGGTAGCCCAGCCCATCGGTCTCGATCTGTTCACAGACCACTTGGGGCTCATCATCGGTGCTGATCCCCAGGGCCTCCAGCACGTCACAGATGGGCACCCCGTGCTTCGGCCCAAGCCCCTTCTCGCCATGCATGACCACCGGCACGCCCGCTGCGGCGGTGACGATGGCCGCTGCCGGGCTGACCACGATGCTCCGGGTGCGGCCGTCGTAGGGGCTGCCGATGTCCAAGAGACCCTGAACTTTCGGCCGGATGAGCCTGGCGGAGGCCCGCACAGCATCAGCGAAACCCGCTAGCTCCTCCGGCGATTCTCCTTTAAAGCGCTCCAGGAGCAAGAAGGCGCCTGCCTGGGCCCGCGTGGCCTCCCCTGAAAGGATCAAGGCCATAGCGTCGCGCGCCTCCTCACGGGACAGATCGCGGCAGTGGTTTGGGCCCTGGCCGATAGCCCGCAGGTAGGCGCGCATACGCTCGAAGGGGGGTGCCTCTGGCGGGCGGTGCGAGGCGGCCTGGTTCATCCCTGCTCCGCGTAATACTTGACGCGCTCTTTCTTGTACTCCGTGTGACTGTACAAGATCGCGTAGGAATCGATACCCGTCTCGGTAGCGATCTTACGTACGATCTCCTCACAGCGCTCGCGCGTCATGGCGTGGATCATCGTGAAGATGTTGTAGGGCCAATCGTCGAAGGTGGGGCGCCGGTAGCAATGGCTCACCTGGGGGTAAGAAGCGAACCTCTGGCCCACCTCGTCCGCCACCTCCTCGGGCACAATCCAACAGACCATCCCGTTGGCGGTGAAGCCAGCGACCCGATGGCGAATGACTGCGGCGAAGCGCCGCATGATGCCCTCCTCCTGAAGGGCCTGGGCCTTGGCCAGGAGCTCCTCCTCGCTCATGCCCAGGCGCGTGGCAGCATCCAGGAACGGGCGCTCGACCGCCGGCAGCTCCTCCTGAAGGACCCGCACCAGGGCGATCTCCTCTTGCGTCAATTCACGCCGGGGCCTATGGGCTCGGTCTCTCCGCTGGGCGTTCCCCTTCCCTTCCACCACGTCGTACTCCACCCCAATCTTGTAC
>DAOUAG010000025.1:0-5042 GCA_034433815.1 Dehalococcoidia bacterium
GCCTCAGAGCTTTCTGCGTTTCCTCAAGTCGCTGGAACACGAGATCGGGCGACGGCCTACACCAGGCCAGAACGCCCCGCGGGTCATCGATCTGGACATCCTAATGTGGGACGACTTAGTGCTGGATTCCCCGGAGCTGCTGATTCCACACCCGCGTCTCGCTGGCCGCCCCTTCGCCCTGGCGCCACTGGCCGAGATCGCGCCCGAGGCGCTGCACCCGGTGTCGGGCAAAAGTATCGCCCGCTTGGCCGCGGAGGCTGGCAGCGATGGTCTCCGTCTTGTGGCTGGTAGAGGCTGGGAAGCAGGGGCAGGGGCCCCGTCGCAGATCCGGCTGTAGAGGGGCTACCCTTTAGGCTTCCTCAGCCCCTTCGCCAGCCTCGCCTTCCTCGGCCTCCTCTTCGGTATACATCGTCCAGCCGATCCAAAAGGCCAGAGCCGAGACGGCGCTGAAGGCTCCGGCGACCGGGATGGCTAGGGCCGCGTAGCTACGCCTGGCCACGGCCCACAAGAAGAGGACGAGGGCGAAGGCGCTGCCGATCATGATGGCGAGGCCCGTCTTCTGAGACTGCCGCATGGCCGCGCTTAGGTAGCCGCCTTACGCAGTTCCGGCGGCAAGAGGTTGGGAATCCGGTCCTCTATGGGGTAGCGTTCCTGGCACTTGGCGCAGGTGAGGGAGCCGGAGATGATCTCGTCGCCGCTTTCCTCTTGCACAGATAACTCAAGGGGACCGCGGCACACCGGGCAGACGATGATGTCCATCAGGTCTTTGCGCATAGCTTCCCTCGGCGCCGATTGTACGGCGCTGGCGCCAAGGCGTCAACGAAGTGTATTGGGTCTAGGCGATGCTGGTCTCGAGATCGTGGTTCCGCGAAGGCACAGCGTAGGTCGCAGCTAGATCGCCGAGGATAGTGCGAAGGGGCACACCCCTGATCACCGGGTGGCGGAACTCTGCATCCATGTTCACCGTGTAGTGGTGACGCCTCCCCTGTCTCACGACATGGAGCATGCCCGCCCGCCGCAGGTCACCGATGAGCCCCCACACCGTGCGCTGGGTCAGGGCCATCTCCTCGGCGATCTCACGGATGGTACAACCGGGGCGCACCGCGATAAAGAAGAGCACGGCCCCGTGGCTCGAGGTGAGGTAAAAGTCGTTTTCGTACCCCCCGTTCCCAACCATCGCCATATCAATAGTCCTTATTTGGAACTCTAATTCCTGTAGTTGGATACCTGTAGCTTTATGCTACCATCTCTTCCTCAGGGTTTAGGTTCCGTAAAGGTAAACAATTGGAGAATAGTAACCGTTACAGGGGCCGGCTCCCGGCAGAGAAGGGAGGGACAGCTAGCGGGCCAAGGCAGCCTTGAGCCGCTGTTCGTCCAGGGGCGCAGCGGCCACCTCCTTACCATCCACCGCCACCACCGGCACTCGCGCCCAGTAGCGGTCAAAAGCCGACTGGTCAGAACCGATGTCCACGACATCCAGCTCGAATCCCAGCCGGCGCTGCAGCCGCAGGAGCAACTGCTCGGCCTCCCGGCAAAGGCCGCAGTCCTCGGCCGTGAACAGCGTGACCCTCAACTGGCGGGCCTCTCTTCCACGGCGCTGCTCTCCTCTCGCTGGAGCCGCCGCCGCTCGGCCCTGGAGAGCCGTACCTCCCGGGGCGGCGTCCGGAGGAGATAGATCATCCCGGCCAGGCCAAACGCCATGGACGCGATGCCGATGAGCTGTGCCGTCCGCAGACCCAAGAAGACGATATCGTCCAGCCGCAGGAAGCTAACGAAGGTACGAAGCAAGCCGTACAAGAACACCCAGGCGAAGAAGGTCACGCCGGAGCGCTGCACCCGGAGGTAGAGGAAGATGAGGAGCGCCAGGATCAACAGGTCGCCGATCATCTCATAGGCAACAGCCGGGTGCTGGGGTAGCGCCGCGGGGCCGAACCGGATGTAGCTGGGGCTGTTGGGGTGGGTGTAGACGACCCCCCAGGGAAGGTCCGTATCGCTGGCGAAGTGCTCGCCGTTGATGATGTCCCCGATGCGTCCCACCGCCATCCCCAGGATGGCGCCTATGGCGGCGATGTCTGCCCCCTTAGGAATGTCGGGAACGCGCCTGACGACGGCATATAGCCAGGCGGCTATGGTGCCGCCGATCAGCGCGCCGTAGATGGAGATGCCCCCGGTGTTGATGGCGAAGACGTCCCCCAGGTTGTTCTTGAAGTCGCCGAAGTGCTCGATGACGTACAGGGCGCGCGCGCCGATGATGCCGCCGATGACCAGGGCCAAGGCCACGTTGTAGATGGTGTCCTCGTGGTACCCTGCCCGCCGGGCGAACCAGGTGCTGAGGCTTACCCCGGTGATTACGCCCACGGCGGCGAAGAGCCCGTGCCAGGTGATCTCCAGACCCCCAATCTTCACGATGGTGGGGTCTATACCGATGTTGATGGTCAGCAACACTGCGTCAATCATCTTCGTTTGTCGCCCCCAAGGCGGTGGCCCCCGCGGCGCTGGCCAACTGTCTCATCTCCTCGGCGTACCTGGCGTGGCTGGCGGCCTGACCCGCGAACCAGGAGCCGACTCCCGTTATTTTAACCCATAGCCGTCGCCGGGGCACCCAAAAAGTCACCATCAGGCCCAGTACCGTCAGGCCAGCGCCCACCCAAACCAGCGTATCGCTGCGGTCCCTCTTGGCCGTTATGCCCGAGAACTCGCGTTGCCCCTCGAAAGTGTACTCCAGGCCGTCCACCACTGCCGTCTGGCCCGGCTCTAAGGTCAGAGGTCTTGGCCCAGCGCCGGATATGGTCAACGTTGGGGGTCCGCTGGCCGCCAGCGCCTCTCCGGACGAACCCTCGGACGCCCGCGCCGTCCCGTAGACGACGTTGCTCATCTGGAGGAAGGCCGGGCCGTTGGGGCCCGCGCCAGCAGATGGCGGCAGCGGGAAGTCCGGCACCAGCGCCGCCGGGATGCTCGTAAGGCCAGCGTAGGTGACAGACAACCCTCCTGATTCTTTCGTCTCACCCTCCGCCAGCAGTAGGCGAATGGCGTCCGGCCTCTGCCCCGGCTCGAAAACCGCCAGCTTCTCATCGCCTCCTTTGACCCGCAGGCCCACCGTCAAGATCCGTCCGTCCGGCAACTGGACAAGGGTGCCCGTATAGCTCACGCCCTCCAGGTCGAGGTTGTCTGTCAGCACCAGGTTGCGATCCAGGAGCACGTAGCCGCCGGCGTCCCGCACGATCACTCTGGGGGAGGGCCAGGTATCCGTGAGGGCCAGCGTCTCCAGGTAGATGGCGTTCCCCGTGCTCAGGTCCCGCACTTGCACCGCGGCGCCGAAACCGAAGTAGGCCGATTGGTAGAAGCGGAACCCCCTGTACGCGCACGGGGAGTTGACCGTGGAGTGGCACCTCTTCACCAGCTCGCCACCCTCATAAACCGCGATCTCCGAGCGGTAGTCCACCGGCCTACCCTGGGGCGTGAAGGAGGCCTTCGCGTCCACCAGCTCCACCTGCATCTGCCGGGATTCTCCCGGCGGAAGAACCGGCTCCGTGCCTCCCTCCGCCAACAGCAGCGGCGCCGAGAAGGCATCCATGCGGCTGACGACGGCCGACAAAATGAACACGATGACGGCCGCATGGGTAAAGAGAGTGCCTAGCTGTGCCCACTGGAACCTATCGGCGAAAAGATAGACCGCACCCTCTTCCTCGTTCCTTTCCACCCGGTAACGGCTCCGGCGCAGGACGGCCTCCAGCCGGCCGGCGTCCAGCCGTTCGGGCACGAAGAAGCGGTTCGGCGCCATGCTGAAGTAGCGGTCCGGCACCCGCTTTCGGGGCCGGGTCACCGTGCGCCAGATCCCCGGCGCCCGGGAGATGACGTAGGCAGCGGTGGAGGCGGTAGTGACAGCCAGCAGCATCACGAACCACCCGCTGTGGAAGACGTCGAAGAGGCCCAGGCGGCTCATGGGCTGCGTCAGGAACCCGTAGCGGCCCTCCTGGACCTTCAGCCAGGCCGCCTCGGCCACGGCGTCGCCCCTCATGTTGGCCGGCACCTGAGGCAGCACTACACCCAAGAAGCTGGCCAGCGATAGCAGCGCCAAGAGCACGATGGCAAAACGCACGTTGGTGAAAAGCCACCAGACAGCCCCGAAGGGCGCCCAAAGCCCCAAGCCACGGGACCACCCGGCTATGCTCAGGCGCCTCCCTCCGCGGACGGCCTTCCCCGCCTCCAACCTCACTGCCCCCCTTCGCCGCTAGCCGGGGCCAGGATCTCGGCGATGCGCTTCTCCAGCTCGCTCTCCTCGATGGCCCCCTGCACGTTCTTGCCGCCGGACTGGGCCACGAAAGGCCCCATGAAGATGCTGCGTATGAACCCTTCGCGGTCTATGAAGAAGGTGGTGGGCAAGCCGAGGAGCTTGTACCGATCCCACATCTCACCGTCGAGATCGATGGCGATGGGGAAATCCATGCCGAACTTCTCGGCGTAGGGACGCACGATGGATCGCGACTCAGCGTGATTGAGGCCGATGACCACAAGCCCCTGGTCCTGGTACTTGTGGTAGGCCTGGACGAGCTGCGGAATCTCTTTGCGGCAGGGAGCGCACCAGGTGGCCCAGAAGTTGAGGACCACGGGCCGCCCCCGGAAGTCGCTCAGGCGATACTCGGTGCCCTCTTCGAGGCCCTGTAGCAGGAAGTCGGGCGCCAGGCTGCCTTCCTTCGGCGCCACCGAGGCCCCGGGCGGCACCAGCTCCGCAGGCAGCGGTACCGGCCCGTAGCGCTCGCCCGCCGGACTCTCTTCCCCCCGGGAGCGGTAGTCGATCCACCAGATGACGCCTGCGATGGCGGCGATGACCAAGAGGGGGTAGACCCAGCGGCGGAGGAAACCCCGCCCGGCTCTGCCCGCAACCGGCTCTTCCAGGTGCCCGCTCGTATCCAGGCTGTCATTCATCTTTCGCCACCGCCTGCTCCAGAACCCGCGCCCTCAGGGAGAACCGAACGCCCTATTGTACAGATAGCGCACCTGATCCGGCAGGAGCCCTGCCCCCAGGTACGTATCTCCCACCC
>DAOUAG010000026.1:0-4726 GCA_034433815.1 Dehalococcoidia bacterium
CCCGCGGTAGGCCCAAGCCCCGCTGAGCGATGATGTTGCGCTGGATTTCGTTCGTCCCAGCGGAGATGCTCCAGTGCACCGTCAACAGATAGAAGAAGCTGACGCGGCCCTCAACAGGCGCAAGATAGGAGAACTGTTCTAGGCAGCCACCCAAGCCGAGGATGTTGACGGCGGTGTTGGCAAAGCGTTGCGCCAGCTCCGTTGCGTAAGCCTTGGAGAGGGAAGCCTCGTAGGTCGGCGTGACGCCTTGGTCCTGGAGCCAGGCAACCCGGTAAGCCAGCCAGCGTCCAACCTCGATCTCCACCGCGTGGCCTGCGAGTCGCACCCTCTGGGCAGGGGTAATGCTCCCACGGTGTTCCCTCAGGTGCGCCACCAAGTCATCGAACCAGCGGCGGATCGCCCCGATGCGCACTATGCCCGAGCGCTCGTACCCCAACGTGGTGGTCGTCACGTACCAGCCCTGGTTCTCCTCGCCTAGGAGGTTTTCCCGGGGCACCAACACGTCTTCGAAGATCGTCTCGTAAAACCCGGACCTGCCCGTCATCTCTGGGATGGGCCTATAGCTGATTCCGGGCGACTTCATGTCGACGAGGAAGTAGGAGATGCCCTTGTGTTTCGGTGCCGCTGGATCCGTGCGGGCTAGGAGGTGGATCCAGTCGGCGTAGGCCGCGCCCGATGTCCAGATCTTGTGGCCGTTGATGACATAGCAGTCGCCACGGCGCTCCGCTCGCGTCTGCACCGAAGCGAGATCTGAGCCGGCGTTGGGCTCCGAAAAGCCCTGGCACCAGTAGACCTCGCCGCGAGCAATGGGCGGGAGGAACCGGGCCTTCTGCTCCGGCGTACCGTATTGCATGATGGCCGGCCCGACGAGGCTGGTGGCCTGGCCCCCTGGCCCTCCGCCGATGGGGGCCCGGAAGTAGGTGCACTCTTCCTTCATGATGGCCTGGCGGACGTTGCTGGCTCCTTGCCCCCCGTATTCCCGGGGCCAGGCCAGGGTCAGCCATCCCTTTTGCGCCAGCTTGCGCTCGAAGGCGCGCTCCGCTTCGTACTCTTCGCGGCTATCGACGCTGGCATCGCCGGTGCCTCCGGGCCACTCTGCCCGGATGAACTCACGGATTTCGCGCCGGAAGGCCTCGTCTTCGGGAGAGAACCGGAAGTCCACGGTGCTGCGCTCTAGCGACCTTGGAACCTGGGCTCGCGCTTCTCGGCGAAGGCCTTGACCGCCTCCGCATGGTCGTGGCTATAGCCGGTGATGGCTTCCAGGGCCAACGATGTGTCGAGGGTTTCCAGCATGGCGCGTAAGACCGTGCGCTGGACCGAGAGCTTAGCGAGGCGGATGGCGAGGGTCGCCCCCTTGGCCAGGCGGGCGGCAAAGGCCTGGGCCTCCGCGAGGACCCGGTCGGCGGGCACAACGTGGTTCACCAGTCCGATGCGCTCGGCCTCCTGGGCGGGCAGCAGGTCGCCCGTCATGAGGTACTCCTTGGCCCTGGCTGGGCCGACCAGGAGCGGCCAGATGACGGCGCCGCCATCGCCCGGCACGAGCCCCACCTTCACGTGGGGGTCGCCGATGCGGGCCGTATCGGCCATGAACACGACGTCACAGAGGAGGGCGAGGGTGGCTCCCAGTCCTACGGCGACCCCGTTTACCGCCGCGATCACCGGCTTCTCTATGGAGACCAGGTTCATCGCCAGTTGCCGCGCCCCAGAATCGAAGATGCCTGCGGGCCGGTCCTCCTTCTCTTGCGCCATGTCCTTCACGTCGCCGCCCGCGCAGAAGGCACGGCCCGCGCCCGTCAGCACCACGGCCTTGACGTCACGGTCTTGTTGGACCTGAGTGAACAGATCCTCGAGCTCGTGGTGCATAGCCGTATTAACAGCGTTTAGGGAGTCCGGGCGGTTCAGAGTGAGAGTGGCGACCCCGTCTTCAAGCTCGACCCGGACGAACTGGTATCGACTGTATCCGGACACGTACCGTACCTCCTGCCAGGGGCGACTACTAGATGACCCCTTCGGCCCGAAGCTGGGATATCTCATCCCAGGAGTATCCGTATTCCATGAGAACCTCTTCGGTGTGCTGGCCGAACTCCGGCGCCTCGCGCTGGATGCGCATTGGGGTCTGGCTAAAACGGATGGGATAGCCGATGACCTTGACGCGGCCCGCCGTGGGGTGGTCGAACTCGACGACGTAGTCATTGGCGAGGACCTGGGGATCCTGAAGGACGTCGTAGTAGTCCTGAACGGGGCAGTAGGCGAAGGGAACGTTCAAGCTCTCGAACCTCTGGACCCACTCGTCCCGAGTCTTGGTGGCCATCTTTTCGTCCAGAATACGGATCAGCTCCTCCGCGTGCTCGCGCCGGCCGCCCATAGCCGTGGCAAAACGCGGGTCATCCACCAGGTGGTCTAGCTCCAACGCTCGGCAGAACTCCGGCCAGAACCTGTCGGCCTGGATCTCCGAGAAGAGGATCCACTTGCCGTCGGCACATCGGTAATGATTCGTCAGGGGGTTCTTTGTCCGGGTTCGGGAGTGGCGCGCCCACGATTTTCCTCGGAAGGCCGTCACGCCGATTCCCATCGTCTGAAGATGCAACATGCTACCCAAGAGGGACGTGTCCACCCTTTGGCCGACGCCCAGGCGCTCCCGCGCCAGCAGAGCCGCCAGGATGCCCATGGTGAGGACGGTTGCGCCCATGGTATCGGCGATCCCCGAAACGGTCTGAACTGGCTCTGGGAAATCGCGGTCACCCATGCAGAACATGAGGCCGCTGCGGGCCTGGGCCGTCTGGTCAAACCCCCGGCGATCTGCCCAGGGCCCCTCGGGGCCGTAGGTGCTGGAGACGGCGTATACCAAGCGCGGATTGTGTTGAGAAAGCGTCTCGTAGTCGACCTTCAGAGCCCGTTGCACCCGTGCCGAGTAGTTCGTGTAAAAGACGTCTGCCTTTTCTACTAGCCGGTACAACACCGCCCGCCCGCGTTCGCTCTTTAGATCTAAAGTAACGCTGCGCTGGTTGCGATTGGCGGCCTCGAACCCTGCATGACGGCCGTCGGCAAAGGTCATGGCTTCGCCGTAGATGGCACCCATGCCACGGTAGGCGTCCCCCCGAACGGGGTGTTCGATCTTTATGACGTCAGCGCCCAGGTCCCCCAGCATGTAGCCAGCGCTGGAGGGGGTGAACTGGGACCAGTTGATGACTCGGATGCCATCTAGGGGGCCTGCCATGCTGGCCTTCCCGGGCTCCCCGGCGTCGCCCTCTACTTGAACCCCAACTCAGCCCAGCGGGCCTCCCGCTCGGCGAATGCTTTGGATACGCCTAGCTCTTGGCGGCGCTTCAGGAAGTTGAAGTCCTCGTCGTCCCACTTAAGGTTCGTGAAGAGCGGGTAGGCCAAGGCGCCGGCGTTAAACTGGCCAGGGACTCCGAGAAGGTCGAACATGAGAAGCGTGTGGGTCTTGGCGATCATCAGACCGTCGGCCGGGTTCAGGGCCACGGCTTTGGCGTAGCGCATGACCTCCTCTTCCAGCTTGTCGTCCGGCACGACCGCGTTGACCACGCCCCACTCCAACGCTTGCTGAGCGTTGATGGTCTTGCCAGTGAGCTGCCATTCGCGCATTCGCTTGTATCCGAGGGTCATGAGCTGGACGAACTGCCAGCCCATGGAGAGCCCCGAAAAGCCGACGCGCTGCTGGCGCTGACTGAAGAGCGCGCTCTCGGCGGCGATGGCCATGTCGCAACACATGAGCATCGCGAGGCCGACGCCGATGGTCCACCCGTGGGCCTGGCAAATGATCGTCTTCGGGCAGTACAGGATCGACCTGTACATGCCGTTGAGCCAAGTGAGGACCGCCTTCACCCTGACCCGCTGCGATGGGCGGACCCCAGGCGCGCCGCCGTACGTGTCGTACGGGGCAAGGTGCAGGTCGTCGCCCGAGCAGAAGGACTTGCCGGCCCCCCGCAGTATGATGACCTTCACGTCGTCGTCGTCCACCGCCATGGCGATCTTGCGGGATACCTCGTTGAACTGATCCGGCGGGTAGAGAGCGTTGTGGACGTGGGGGCGGTTAAGCGTTATGGCTACGATGTCCTTGGTTAGCTTCTCGTATAGGACGGTCTCGTCCAGGGGCTTCTCCAGGACGTACTTCTTGGCCTCCTGTGTTGTCACTTCTCCTCCTTCTGCGGGGTCTGTGGCGAAGGCGTTGTTGGCCTGGCCGCCTCAATCAGTGTGGGCCAGTTTTGCAGGCCTGTCTGTCGGGTATCCCCAGTAGGGGATGTAGGGCAATACCTTACCTCGGCGATTCAGTCGCTGGTTGCGTGGATCTGGTCCGCTATCACGCCTTCACGCTCTAACTCATCCACCATCTCATCGCTCATGCCGAGGATACCCGTAAGGATCTCGCGATTGTGCTGCCCGAAGCACGGGGCAGGCCTATCTAGGGGCGGCGCAAGTTGGCCCCGTTCCCAAATAGATGCGCTCCGCACCTCCCACCCGAAGACGGGGTGCTTGATCTCGCGGAACATCCCCCGGGCGTTCAACTGGGGGTCACGGCGGAGCTGGCGGTAGTTCAAGACGGCACCGGCCGGCACCCCCGCCTCTTGTAACAGCACCTCTACGTCGCGGGCGCAACGGCCCCGGGTCCATTCTTCTATGCGCGCGTCGATCTCGTCGTGGTGGCGCCGGCGTCCATCGGCCGTCTTCAGATCGGGGTCTTGGGCCCATTCAGGACTCCCCATGG
>DAOUAG010000027.1:0-10492 GCA_034433815.1 Dehalococcoidia bacterium
CGCCAGGTGCGCGACCCAAAGGTGGGCCTGACGGAGAACGGGGGCGGGATGGTGCGGGGCGACGCCGCCGCCCTGTCGATCCACATCCTGTCCGTCTAGACGCGAAACGGAGAACGAGGGGGCGGCCATGCCGCCCCCTCGCTTTGCTACCAGTGGATTTCGAGACCATCATTCTGGAACGCCCGGCGCCTCACATCGCTACCGTACGCCTTAACCGCCCCGAAAAGCACAACGCCATCAACGGCCGCATGTCTGCCGAGCTCATCCAGTGCCTCGATGCTCTCGAGGAAGATGATGACGTGCGGGTCCTGGTGCTAACCGGTGCCGGGGAGAAGGCCTTCTGCGCCGGGGCCGATATGTCGGAAGCCGTGGCCGCCTCAGCGGAGCGCCGGGACGCTGCTGCCCAGGCGGCATATCGCCTGGCCCGCGTTCGCAAGCCCATCATCGCCGCGGTCAACGGCTACGCCTACGGCGGCGGCGCGGTGTTCGCTGCCGCTTGCGACATCCGCGTGTGCTCAGAGAATGCACGTTTCCGTTTCCCTGGCGCCAGTTACGGCCTCGTGGTTGGAGCTAGCCAGCTTCCCCGCATCGTCGGGGCTCCCTTGGCCAAGGAGCTCCTCTTTACGGCCCGCACCGTCGATGCTTCTGAGGCCCTTCGCATCGGGCTCGCCAACAGGGTGGTTCCCTTAGTAGACCTGGAGCCCACGGTCATGGAAATGGCCCGGGCCATCGCCGAGAACTCACCGGCAGCCGTCGTCGGTTCGAAAGAGGTGGTGGATCTGGCCACCTCCAACCGGGACGCCGCCAAACGGGAGGCAGAACTTAACCTGGTGCTGCGCCAGACCGACGAACACCGGCAGCGCTTTGGCGCCGCTGCACAAAGAGTCACCGGCCAGGGGCAGTAGTCGACCGGCCTCAGGTCAGGAGGCGGGCCAAGCGGGCGGCATCGGCCACGTTATCGAGATCCTCCACGATGGCGACTATCGCCTCCGCTTGGCCGGCAGAGCACACGTTCGCTGCGCAGCGGAGGAACTTCGCCACCCGCTCTTCTCTTGTCAAGGGCCGGCGCGGATCGCCCCGCGGAACTTCGACTCGCGCCCAGTGTTCGCCTCCAGTCGACATCACGACCCGCACCTCAGCGGAACCGCCGATGGGGAACTCCGCGGGCGGACCTCCCTCCTCGACGCGAACCAGCGCCATAAGCTGCTGCGCCTCTCGGCGGCGCACCGCCGCGTCGCTGAAGCTATCCAAGGTCACGTCACCGTCCAGCAACGCGGCGGCGAGGCAGTAATGCAGGCTGAACTTGCCTTCAAGTCCCGTTCGGGGCTCGCGCCGGATCAACGGCAGCATCGTGCCTGGGCTGACAACGGCCCGCACCTCTCGGATGTCGGCGGGCGCCAGGCGCTCTCTCTCCATGATCTCGAGGGCGGCATCGATGGCCCGATGCGTCGCGTAACAGCAGGGGTAGAGCTTGACGCCGATACCTGCCGCGGTGATGTCCCACTCCTCACCGAGGCCATGAGTCAGGTTGGGGACATCCGCGGGGTGTCCACCAGACATCGTTTGAAGGAAGCCGCGGGGACCCTCTAGGGCCGTTCGGTCCGCGGTGAGACCCGTAGCTGCCAGGTATGCCGCCACCAGGCCGCTGCGGGCTGCCCAGCCTGCATGCAGCGGCTTGGTCATGCTGCCGAAGTTCTGCTGGATCCCCGACGCCAGAGATGCGGCGATGCCCAGCGCAGCTTGCGTTCGCTCCGGATCCAGACGCAAGAGCCGCGCGCCGGCGGCCGCTGCGCCAAGGGTGCCGAAGGTGGACGTGGCGTGCCAACCCAGGGCGTAATGCGCCTCCCCGATGGCGCGCCCCAACCGCGCCTGGACCTCGAACCCGATCACGTAGGCGTCGACCACCGCTGCTCCGGGGCTACCGAGCTTCTCTGCCAGCGCCAGGATGGCCGGTACGAGAGGGGCGCTGGGGTGGCCGCGCATGCTGACGCTCACATCATCGTAGTCCAGCGCGTGGGCGGAGACCCCGTTCGCCATCGCCGCGTCGGGGGCCGAGGCACGGAAGCCCCAGCCAGCGACCGTCGCTTCTGCGGAACCGCCGGCATCCCGCACCCATCTCGCCACCAGGCCCGAAGTCTCCTCTCGACTGCCCGCCAGCATCACCCCTAGCGTGTCGAGGATCGCCCATTTCGCTTCCTCACGGGCCGCCGCAGGGATTCGGCGGGACGCTGTGGCCGCCACGAATTCGGCTAGGCGCGTGGTGACCTCCATAGGCAGAATGCTACCCCAGGACTAGCTTGCTCGCACCCTATGCGGATAGTAAAGTGCCCTTGCGGGCTCCGGCGCGCGAAGGAGGGCACGATGACGGACAGCGTTCTAGGCGTGAAGGTCGGTGACCGAGCTGAATTCGAGAAGACTGTTACGGCGGAGGATGTGCGGCTCTTTGCCCAGGTGACGGGGGATACGAACCCGCTCCATACAGATCCGGCCTATGCTGCCAAGACCCGCTTCGGAGAGTGCATAGCCCACGGTATGTTGAGCGCTGGCTTCATCTCTGCTGCCCTCGGCACCAAGCTAGCGCCCCACTGCTGCGCCGTCTATCTGAGCCAGACGTTGCGCTTCCTGCGGCCCGTGAAGATCGGCGACACGATAAAGGCCGTCGCCGAAGTGAAAGGCATCGAACCGGAAAAGCGGGTCTTCACCATCGAGACCGACTGCTACAACCAGAGCGGTGAGGCCGTGGTTAGGGGCGAGGCCGTTATTCTTCTGGATCCGATGCCCGACTGATTTGCCTTGAGGACGTTGTCGGAAGGTGAGCCGGGCGGCTGACTGGCACGAGGAGTAACAGTAGTGATGGCGAAGACCCGCGGCGGTAACTTCTTCGAGGACTTTCAGGTGGGCCATGTCTTTAACCATGCCGTGCCGAGGACTGTGACGGAGGGAGACCTCGCCCTCTACATCGCTCTCACAGGCGATAGGCGTCCGCTGCACTGCGCCCGAGAGTTCGCCCAGTCCCTCGGCTTCCAGCGAGAGGTTGTGCACGACCTCTTGCTCTTCCATATCGTTTTCGGCCGGGCCGTGCCCGACATCTCTCTCAACTCCCCGGCCAACCTGGGCTACGCCGACGTTCGCTTTCTCCAGACCGTCTATCCCGGCGATACCCTACGGGCGGAGACCGAGGTCATCGGCAAACGGGAGACCTCCCGCGGCGATGTGGGCATCGTCTGGGTGCACACCAAGGGCTTCAACCAGCGAGGCGAAGTAGTCCTCCAGTTCTACCGGTGGGCCATGGTCAATAAACGCGATCCGTCCGTCAATTCGGGGGCCAACGACGCGCCCGAACTGCCGGCCCAGGTGGCTAGGGAGAACCTGCGCGTGCCGCCCGAGCTCGATCTCTCGCGGTTCGACCCAGTGGCTACCGGAGGCCACGCGTTCTGGGAAGACTACGAGCCTGGCGAACGGATCATCCACCCCCAGGGTTTCACCATCGAGGATGCCGAGCACCAGTCTGCAACGCGGCTCTACCAGAACAATGCCCGCGTGCACTTCAACGAAATGCTACAGAAGAAGAGTCGCCTAGGACGGCGAATAGTTTACGGGGGGCATATCATCTCGCTGGCCCACTCCATCGCCTACGACGGCCTAGAGAACGCCATCCGCATCCTCGCCTTCAACGCTGGCTCCCATGCCAACCCCACCGTCGGAGGCGACACCCTCTTCGCCTGGACCGAAGTTCTCGAACGCATCGACCTCGGCCGACCGGACTGCGGCGCCCTCCGCCTGCGCCTGGTAGGCGTCAAGAACCTCGATCCCAACGAGGAAGAGGTTCCCCTCAAGGTGCGTGACCCTGAGTCGGGGCGCGAAGGCTACCACCCGAACGTGGTTCTGGACCTGGACTATACGGTGCTGATGCCCCGCCGTCGGTAACGGATGGGGCAGGCTCAGCGTTCCAGCGTAGTGCCGTCGTATAGCTTCACGATCCGAACGCCGCCCGGGGGCGCGGCCTGCACGCACAGCTCGCACAGGACGCACTCGTCGACGTTATCTTCGACGATCGTTGCCTTACCGTCGCCATCGACGGCGAAGATGTTCACGGGGCAGACCTCTGCCAGCTTTTTGGCGAGGTCCCGGTCGTTGGCCACCTCCGGGCTTAGCTGGACATCGATGAACATCGCCATGGCTACAACTTCCCGATCTCGGCCAGCCGCTTCTTGACCAGGCCGGGGATGTCCGCAATCTCCTCGGCCACCGAGATTCCGGCCTCTTCCAGCCTTCGGATCTTTTCCGCTGCCGTGTCCGCCTTCCCCTCCACTATGGTTCCCGCATGGCCGAAGCGCATCCCGGGCATCTTGTCCATGAAGCGACCCGCCATGAAGGCGATGATCGGTAAACGCGTACCGTTGGTCTTCACGTACTCTGCGAGCTGGGCATCCATCGGGCCGCCCGGCTCAGAGTAGATGACGATGGCGTGCGTCTCTGGGTCTGCCTCGAACAGCGGCATGAGTTCCGCATAGGTGGAGCCGATGAGCGGATCGCCGCCGATGCTGATGGCCGTGCTTTGGCCGAGTCCGGCAGCCGTGAGCGAGTTGGAGATCTCCGTCGTCATGCCTCCGCTGCGCGACATAACACCGATGTGGCCTGGGCGATATGCCTGGCGCGTATTGGCTGCGGGCCCGCCGATGCCCCCCATCTTCGATTTGCCAGGGGAGATGATCCCGAGACAGTTGGGGCCGATAACCCGCGTCCCGCGCCAGCGCGCCAGCTCCAGCACCTGCGAGATCTCTGCCCGTGGCACCCGCTCAGTCACGATCACCATCAGCTTGATCCCATTCTCTATGGCCTCGAAGGCGGCATCCCGCACGAACGCCGGGGGAACCGTCAGCACGGTGCCGTCCACGTGCTGACGAGACGTTATCTCGCGAACGGTGTCGTACACGGGGACGCCGTAGACGTCGCGACCGCCACGGCCAGGCGTGACGCCGCCCACTATCTTGGCCCCGTAGTCCAGGCACTCCCGGGTCATATTCACTGCTTCCCGGCCGGTAATGCCCTGGATGATGAAGGTGGTGTTCTCGTCGATCAGGATGGACATGGGGGTTTAGCTCCAGCCCAGCTCGGTGTTAGCTCCACCCCAGCTTGAAAGCTGGGGCATGGGTCCTGGCTCCATGCCGCGACATCCGTGGCGCGGTAGTGAAAACCGGAGGAACATTGCGCCACCTAGGTGCCCTTGCCAATCTTCTCCACTGCCCGTCGCGCCGCCTCGGACATCGAGACGGTCCGGTCGCAGTACTCGACTCCGTACTTCTTCAGGATCTTGAAGCCATCCTCTTCCCATGACCCAGGGATGCGGAAGATGGCGATCTTCTCCGCCGGGTCATAGCCCGATTCGATCACGCCCTTGATGACCCCTCGGGCCACGATGTCCACCCGCGTGTTGCTCACCACATTCATAATCACGGCGATCTTATCGACGCCCGGCTTGCTCAGAATGAGCTTGGTAAGCTCGCAGGCCTTCTTTACGCTGGGGTTGCCGCCGATCTCGCAATAGTTAGCGGGCTTCCCTCCATACTTCTGGATAGCGTCGAAGATCGTCAGGCTGCCGCCACCCGCACCGATGACCAGCCCCAAGTTGCCATCGAACTCCACCACCCGGCCCGCGACTCCGCGGTGGTCCACGGCGTCGATCTGAGCGCCCCGCATCTCGAACTCCGTCGGCGGCCGCCCTTGCCGCGTCTCGTCCGGCGCGATGCCCAGGGGATCCAGCACCGTCTTCTGATGCCGCTCCCGCGCCTCCTCTTCCATATCGAGATGGCAGTCTAGAGCCACGAACGTTCCATCCTCCAGCTGCCCCAGAGGGTTGATCTCCGCCAGGGTCATGTCATATCGCTGGAAGACCTGCACCAGGCGGCTCATGACGCCCGTCAGCCCCGTTAGCTCACTGCCGCGGATGCCCAGGGAGGCTATGAGCTCCTTGGCCCGAAAATCGGTGAAGGGGAGGAGAAGGGAGAAGTGGCCCTTGGCCACACGGTCCGGGTGCCGCTCAGCGACCTCCTCGATATCGATGCCGCCCATGTCGCTGAAGATCATCACCGGCAGCTTGGCCACGCCATCGTAGGTCACGCCCAGGTAGTATTCCTTTTTCGCTGCCGCCTTTTCTTCCACCAGCACACAGCGAGGGAGCTGATCTCGGATCGGCAGCTTCAGGATGTCGGCGGCCTGCTCGGCGGCCTCCTCTGCGCTGTCGGCGAACTTCACGCCGCCTGCTTTCATGCGCCCGCCGCTGAGGACCTGCGACTTCAAGACGACGGGCCCGCCGATCTCCTGGGCGATGCGCTTCGCCTCCTCCGGCGTCTTGGCCGTGCCCCCCCGGGGCAGCCGCATCCCATGCTTGGCCAGGAGGCTCTTAGCCTCGAATTCGTAGAACCTCACGGCATCAACCCGGCGGCTTGACCGTCAGAACCCGTACAGCTCCGCATACTCGGGGTCCCGCTCGGCGATCATCCGAGCTGTCTGTACTATCACCTGCGCCTGCTTGAACGTGGCGTCGTCCTGCATCCGGCCGTCCAGCATGACGGTGCCGGTGCCGTCCCCCATGGCGGCGATGATCCGCTTGGCGGTCTGCACCTCCTCCACCGTGGGACTGAACTCACGCCGAGCGATCTCGATCTGACTGGGGTGCAGCGTCCAGGCCCCCACACAGCCCATGAGGAAGGCGGCGCGGAACTGGTACTGGCACGCGACCGGGTCTTCAATGGCCCCGAACGGGCCATAGAAGGGCAGAATACCCGCCGAGTTGCAGGCGTCCACCATCCGAGCCAGGGTGTAGTGCCACGGGTCTTGCTGAGCGGAGGCCCGCGGCGCCTCCGGGTTCGAGGGGTCGGGATCCGCAATCACCTGATACGCCGGATGGCCGCCGCCGACCCTCGTCGTCTTCATACGCCGCGAGGCAGCCAGGTCAGCCGGCCCAAGGCTGATTCCCTGCATCCGCGGGCTGGCCGCGGCGATCTCTTCGACGTTGGAAACC
Organism: Dehalococcoidia bacterium; assembly: GCA_034433815.1. Taxonomy (GTDB): domain Bacteria; phylum Chloroflexota; class Dehalococcoidia; order SM23-28-2; family RBG-16-64-32; genus DAOUAG01. The sequence goes on from DAOUAG010000027.1 coordinate 7,025, forward strand.
CCCAGCGCGGTCTCCAAGATGGCGTGCACCTGGAGCGATTTCTTGATGCCGTACTTCGCCTCCAACTGGGCCAGGATGCGGTCGATATAGTGGATGTCCCACGGACCCTCCACCTTCGGCACCATGATCACATCCAGCTTGTCACCGATGGCCGGTATGACCGTCAGGAGGTCATCGAGGACCCAGGGGCTATCGAGGCTGTTGATGCGGGTCCATAGCGACGTGTTTCCGAAATCGTTGTTCTGCGCTACCTCGATGAGACCCCGGCGGGCTGCCTCCTTCTCCTCTGCCGGGATGCCGTCCTCCAGGTTCCCCAAGAGGACGTCCACCTTGGGGATTAGCTCAGGGATCTTGGCCCGCACCTTCTCCACATGCGGAGGGAAGAAGTGGATCATGCGGTACGGGCGCGCGGGCACCTCGGCCATAGGCCGGGGCGCCCCCACGGCTAGAGGCTTGAAGAAGGCCCTCGGGTTCCGCATCTCCGACGTTCTCTCCTTGGCTGGGCAGGCTGGATTATATTGTTACCGCTTTCACACGGTCAAGCCGATGGAGCTTGCCGTTGGACGCGACCTGGTCTCTAATGGATGAACAAAGGCCGTAAGGGAGATGAGCGGGCATGCGGGATGCGGAACTTCTGCGCAGCATCTTGATCTTTCCCGCCAACGTTAGCCGGTTCGTCGAAAAAGCCCCAAGTTCGGGGTCTGACGCCATATGCCTCGATCTCGAAGATTCGGTGCCCCTTGCCGAGAAAGAGGCCGCGCGCCGGGCCGCCGCCGAGGCCCTTGCCGCGATGCCAACGGGGGGCCCCCTCGTCTTCGTGCGCGTCAACGGAGTCCACAGCGGCTTGCTCGAGGATGACCTGATCGCGGTCGTCCGGCCAGGACTGAATGGGGTCATTCTCTCCAAGGCTGAGACGGCCGAGGACGTCCTACGCACTGATCACTATCTCCATATCCTCGAAAGGGAGCGGGGCATGGAGCCCGGAGGCGTACGCCTCATCGCTTTGATCGAAACGGCGAAGGGCCTCATGCGCTCGTACGAGATCTGTTCCTCATCCGCCCGCCTGGCGGGGGCGATCTTCGGGGCCGAGGACTTCGCTACCGATATGGGCGTCGAGCGCTCCGCCGAAGGTGGCGAGGTGCTCTGGGCCCGCAGTCAACTGGCCATCGCCTGCCGGGCCGCCGGCATCGCCGCGATCGATACGCCGGCTCTGGATTATGACGATGCAGCATCCCTGGAGTCCGGCATGCGTCTGGCACGATCGCTGGGGTATACGGGTAAGCTCTGCATACATCCGGCGCAGGTGCCGGTGGCCAACCGTGTGTTCAGCCCGTCTCCGGAGGAGCTTGTTTCTGCCAGAGAGCTGGTGCAGGTCTTCGAGAGGGAGGCGCTGGCGAAGGGGCGCGCATCTATCGACATCGGGGGTAAAATGGTGGATACACCGATGTACGAGCGGGCCAAGCGTTTGCTAAAGCGCGCGGAGCCCCTGGACTAGAGGACGGCATGCACGACAAGGATCAGCGGCTAGCGAGGGAGTTGCAGCGCTGGCAGGAAACCACCTACCGCCAGGCACGTGAGCGTTTCGGGGAACGGACGGACACCGACTTCCGCACCAGCTCCACCGAGGTGAAGCCCCTCTACACTCCGCTGGACCTAGCCGGCACAGAATACGAGAGGGACATAGGCTTCCCTGGCGAATACCCCTTCACTAGGGGGATCCAACCCACGATGTACCGGGGCCGCCTGTGGTCCATCCGCCAGTACGCCGGCTTCGGAACCCCGGAGGAGACCAACCAGCGCTTCAAGTTCCTCCTCAAGGAAGGTCAACCGGGCCTTTCCGTGGCCTTCGACTTGCCCACGCAACTGGGGTATGACTCCGATGACCCCTTGGCCCGGGGCGAGGTCGGCAAGGTAGGCGTGGCAGTGGACACCCTGGCGGACATGGAGACCATGTTCGATGGCATCCCCCTGGATCAGGTCAGCACCTCTATGACCATCAACGCCCCGGCTCCCGTCCTCGTGGCCATGTACGCCGTCGTGGGCGAGAAGCAGGGCGTACCCAAGGACCGCATCGCGGGCACCGCCCAGAACGATGTCCTCAAGGAGTACGTGGCCAGGGGGACCTATATCTTCCCCCCGAAACCCTCGCTACGCCTGGCCGCTGACCTCATGGCCTGGTGCTCCCGCGAGCTGCCACGTTTCAACCCCATTAGCATCAGCGGCTACCACATCCGGGATGCCGGCGCCACCGCCGTCCAAGAGATGGCCTTCACCTTTGCTAACGCCATCGCTTACATCGAGGCGGCCCGGGAACGCGGGGTTTCCGTGGACGACGTAGGCCCCCGCATCTCATGGATTTTCAACACCCAGAACAACTTCCTGGAAGAGGTTGCCAAGTATCGGGCCCTGCGGCGCATGTGGGCCAAGATCATGCGCGAGCGCTTCCAGGCCCAGGACCCCCGTTCCTGGATGTTCCGCACGCACGTGCAGACCGGAGGCGCCACCCTCACCGCCCAACAGCCAGAGGTGAACATCATCCGTGCCGCCCTCCAGGGCCTGGCTACCGTCCTGGGCGGCGTCCAGTCGCTCGCCCTCTCCTGCTACGATGAGGCCTTGGCCCTGCCTACCGAACAAGCCCAGCGCATCGCCGTCCGCACCCAGCAGATCATCGCGTACGAGAGCGGGGTGGCCGATACCATAGACCCGCTGGGAGGCTCCTACTATATCGAGTGGCTGACCAACGAGCTGGAGCGGCAGGCCTGGGACTATCTCCACCGCATTGAAGACATGGGAGGTGCCGTCGCAGCTATCGAGTCCGGCTACGTTCAGCGGGAGATTCAGGAGTCGGCCTACGCGCACCAGATGGCCGTAGATGAGGGAAGAAAGATCATCGTTGGCGTGAACCGTTTCGCGCAGACGGACGAAGAGCCCCAGATGATCTTCCGGGTGGACCCCGAGGCGGAGCAGGCCCAGATACGTCGCTTGGAGGAGGTTCGCCGCCAGCGCGACGGTGGTGCCGTCAAGGCGGCCTTGGCGCGCCTGGAGGCGGCCTGCCGGGACGGGGTTGGGCCGGATTCCGGCAATCTAATGCCTCCCATCATCGAGGCGGTTAAGGCTTACGCCACCGTGGGTGAGATCTGCGGCGTCATGCGCTCCGTCTTCGGCGACTACCGGGCGCCCACCGCCATCTGACGGTGCGGCAGTTTCTCATCTCGCAGTCGGTATGATATAACCTATGGCACATCCAACCTAGCGCCTGCTAGGTATCCGGAGCCATACGCAGACCAAGGGAGGGTCGCACGTGTCCTGTCTGACCGGTAAGGTAGCTATCGTTACAGGCAGCTCGCGGGGTCTGGGACGAGCCATAGTGCGGGAGCTCGCCGACCACGGGGCGAAGACGGTGATCAACTACTACCAGAGCAAGGATGCAGCGGAGTCGCTCCTGGCAGAGCTGCAGGCGAAGGGTCA
>DAOUAG010000028.1:0-1758 GCA_034433815.1 Dehalococcoidia bacterium
CAGCAGGTGACTGCCGTCTCTCTCGCTGTCGTGTGGGCCAACGCCACCTCGGGGTTCATCGCCTACGCCAGGCAGCGGAAAGTCGACTACCTGACGGGGGCGCTCTTCGCGGCGTCTTCCGCTCCGGGAGTCATCGCCGGGGCCTTGGCCGTCCGGTTCGTCCCGGAGCGGGTCTTCAGCGCCCTTTTCGGCGTCCTGCTGCTCGGCCTGGCGGCGGCGACGGTATGGGGGCGTTGGCGTGCGGTGCGGCCTCCCCTTAGGGGGCGCGGCGTGCTGGTTCGCAGGCTGCAAGACCCCGAGGGCCGGATGTACGTCTACGCCTACCGTATCTGGCAGGGGGTGGCCCTGAGCATGGCCGTCGGCTTCGTCTCCAGCCTCTTCGGCATCGGCGGCGGGATCATGCATGTCCCTGCGATGATCATCCTCCTTCACGTGCCGGTGCAGTACGCCGTCGCTACCTCCCACTTCATCCTGGCGTTCATGGCAGGCGGCGGGTCCATCGTTCATCTGCTGGACGGCAGCCTGGGCGGCGGCCAGGCCCTGCGGGCCGCAGCGCTTGGTGCCGGGGCCGTGCCCGGAGCCCAGTTAGGGGCCTGGGTATCCCATCGGATCCGAGGCCGCAGCGTGCTCATGCTCCTAGCCCTGGCCATCGTGGGCCTGGGTGTGCGCCTCTTGCTTAGAGGGATCGCCGGACTCTAGCTTCGGAGCTACAGGAAGGCGCCCATCTCCCGGGCGATGATGTATTTCTGGATCTCGCTGGTGCCCTCAGCGATGGTGGCGGCGCGGATGTCGCGGTATTAGCGCGACACCGGCGTGTCGTCCATGAAGCCGAGGCCCCCGAAGACCTGTACCGCACTGTCGGCCGCCCTCTTGGCGGCCTCGGTACAGAAGAGCTTGGCCATGGCCGCCTCCTTGGCGTAATGCTGGCCCGCGTCGTGCATGCGGGCGGCTTTGTCCCGCAGGAGGCGTCCCAGCTCGATCTCCAGCGCCATGTCCACGAGCATGCCCTGTACGTACTGGAACCGGATGATGGGCCGCTTGAAGGCCACCCGGCTCTTGGCGTGGGCCAGCGCTAGGTCTAGGCACTCGCTGGCCAGCCCTATGGCGTTGGAGGCGAGGTACAGGCGGGTGATGTAGAAGCCGCCGGCCACGATGGCCTGGCGCCCGGTGCCCCTGCCGCCCAGAAGGTTGAGGGCCGGAACGCGGCAGTTATCGAAGGACAGCTCTCGCGTGTCCGAAGAACGTAGCCCCATCTTGCGCAGGGGCGGGCCCATGGTGTAGCCGGGGGTGCCCGTTGGGACGATGATGATGGCGAAGCCTTCGTCGGTGCGGCAGAGGACCATGGCGAAGGCGCAGTTCTCCAGCCCGGCGTTGCTGATAAAGATCTTGCTGCCGTTGATCACCCATTCGCCGTTCTCGAATACAGCCCTCGTCTTGATGGCGGCGGTGTCCGAACCGGCGTCGGGCTCCGTTATCGCTCCGGCCGAGATCATCTCTCCTCGGATGGTGGGGTCGATGTATCGGCCGCGCCAGGCCTCGATCTGCTCCTCGGTGCCGTGGGTCATGGACAGCGCGCCCTGGATGCCCACCCACAGGGTGAGGGCCAGGGACATGTCGACGCGGCTCAACTCCTCCAGCGCCAGACAGAAGGCGATGGTGTCGGCGTTGCTGCCCCCGAACTCCTCGGGGAAGGGCATCCCGGGCAGGCCCAGGTCGCCGAGCCGGCGGTATAGCTCGTAGTCGAAGCGCGACTCCCGG
>DAOUAG010000029.1:0-7757 GCA_034433815.1 Dehalococcoidia bacterium
CGCCATCGGTCGCGGCCATCACCCGCTCCCAAAGGGCATCGTCTAGCGTGATGACTTCCTCACGCTTCCGTCTCACCCTACGGCCGCTCCTTCCTGCATATAGCGGCGCACCACTTCGTCCATCTCCCGCACCTTCCTGGCGAACTCTCGCCCCTCCGAGGCCGAAATCCACTGTAGCTGCAGCCGGTCAGGAGCTTTCCCCTTGCGTTCGAACTTGCGGCGCCAGAACTGGAAGCGCTTCTGGGTCTGGACGTTGGCGTTGATATAGTGGCAGTCCGATCCTCGCTCCGTCAGCCGGCAGCCGGTGACCAGAACGGCGCCTGCCCCCAACTCGAAGGCCCGGGCGATGAAATCTTCTTCGACCCAGCCGGAGCACATGGAGCGGATGATTCGGGCCGAACTTGGGTACTGGATCTTCTCCACGCCGGCCTGGTCGGCGCCGGCGTAGGAGCACCAGTTGCAGGCGAAGACGAGCACCTTCTCCTGCGGCCGTTCGGCGAGGGCGGCGTCGATCTGGGCCAAGATCTGCTCCTTGGTAAAGTAGGGCATGGTGATGGCGTCGTAGTTGCACTCGGCGGCGCAGGTACCGCAGCCCTGGCAAGCGGCCTCGATGAACCGTATCGGCCCCTGCTTCACGGGCCCCAACATCTCGATGGCGCCGAAGGGGCAGACGGGGACGCAGCGGCCGCAGAAGATGCACTTCTCCAGGTCCACCTGGGCCGTGATCGGCTCCTTCTCGATATGGTCCTTGGCCAGAAGCGCCCCTGCCTTGGCCGCCGTCGCCAACCCGTGGGCTATGGACTCCCGCACATCCTTCGGCCCCTGGATAGCCCCCGCCAGGAAGATACCTGGCGAGCCCGCCTCGGCGGGCCCCAGCTTGGGGTGTTTCTCCAAAAGGAAGCCGTCCTCACTGCGGGAGACCTTCAGCTGCTCCGCCACCGTCTCCTCGGGCGGGCGCAGGCCGACGGCCAGTACCAAGAGATCGGTGGGCACCCTCACATCCGCACCCAGCAGCTCATCGCGCACGACGACGGCGCCGCCCTCGATGCGCAAGGCCTCGTGGGCGGGCAGGTCCGGGTAGCGGATGAACTGGACGCCTTCCCGGGCTGCCTGCTCATAGAGCTCCTCGGCGCCGCGGCTGAAGGTGCGGATGTCCCGGTAGAGGACGCGCACCTTCTTGCCCAGGCGACGCAGACGCAGGGCCTGGCCCATCATGGACTCGCAGCAGTAGCGGGAGCAGCCGGCGCCGTCCTGGCGGGAGCCCACACAACCGGCGATGGTGATGCGCTCCCCCGGGACCTCCGGCCACATCCCCTCCAGGTCCAGGTTCGTGACTACGTGAGATCGCCCGTTCCCGAACTCGTGGGGCTCGTAGGGCCGGGCGCCCATGGCCAGCACCACGGCTCCCGCTCGGACCTCCTCGCCATCGGAGAGCCTGGCATAGAAGTTGCCGATGTGGCCGCCGATGGTCTCCACCTCGACGCCCAGATGGACCTTCACGCCGGAGCGGAGGACTTCGGCCCTTTGCTCCTTCAACAAGCGGTGGGCGCTGATGCCGGCCGGCGAGAGTTCGTCCAAGTGGCGCAGGAGGCCGCCCAGCTCCGGCTCCCGTTCCACCAGATGGGTCTCGTACCCTTGGCGGGCCAAGGCACTTGCCGCCACCATCCCCGCGATGCCGCCGCCCACCACCAAAGCGGCCTGCACGACGGGCTGCTTGCTGATCTCCAGCGGGACCAGGCGCACTGCCTTCTCGACACCCATCTTGACCATGTCCATGGCCTTGAAGGTGGCGGCATCTTTGTCTTCCTTGTGCACCCAGGAGTCCTGGTTGCGCAGGTTGACCATCTCCAAAAGGTACGGGTTCAGGCCGGCTTTGAAGCAGACCCGGCGGAAGGTGCCTTCGTGGGTCTTGGGGGAACAGGCTGCTACCACGAGTCTGTTTACGCCATGCTCACGTATGCGCTCCACGATCTCGGCCTGGGTGTTGCCGGCGCAGGAGAACTTCTGGTCCTGGGCGTAGACGACGCCCGGCAGGGTCCTGGCATACTCAACCACCCTCGGCACATCCACAACGCCGGCGATGTTGCTGCCGCAGTGGCAGACAAAGACCCCCACCCGCGGCGTCTCGAGGTCGGTAACCGGCTCCACCTCTTCGGGCGCCGGCCAGGTCCTTTCGTCGAGGTGCGCTAGGGCGGCAGCCGCCGCAGCGCTGGCCTCGGCTACGGTGTCCGGGATGTCCTTGGGGCCGCCAGCGCAGCCGGCGAGATAGATCCCCTCCCTTGTGCTGCCCACCAGCCCCAGGTTCGTCTCCCGCGCCTTCAGGAAGCCGTCTTCGGCCACCTCCAGACCCAGCGTGGCGCCCAACGCCGCCAGGCCCTCTGGCGCCTGCACGGCAGTGGCCAGCACCACCATGTCCGTTTCGAGGGTCTTCACCTTCCCCTCCCGCGTGTCTTCGTAGCGCAGGGCCAAACGCTCACCCGCTGGCACAATGCTGGCCGGACGGCCGCGGATTAACCTGGCTCCCGCCTCCTCGGTGCGCTTCCAGAAGGAATCGAACCCCTTGCCATAGGCCCGGACGTCCATGAAGAGCACGGAGACCTCCGGAACGCCGTGGTCCAGGGCCTGGAAGGCGTGCTTGATGGAGTACATGCAGCAGAAGCGGGAGCAATAGCGGAAGAAGCGGCGGTCACGCGAACCCACGCACAGCACAAAGGCGATGCTGTGCGGGTGTTTGCCATCCGAGGGCCGCACGATCTCTCCGCCGGTCGGGCCCGCCGAGGTAAGGAGGCGCTCGAACTCCAGCGCCGTGAGAATATCGGGGTGAGTCCCATAACCGTGTTCCCGCACGAGGGAAGCATCGATGGTGTCGAAGCCGGAGGAGACGATGATCGAGGCCGCCCGCCGTTCCAGGCGCTGCACCGGGGGCATGCTGAAATCGATGCACTTGGGGGGACAGACGTCGGCGCAACGGTGGCACGGCCAGTAGTTCGGCGGCTCGTTCAGACAGTGGTCGATATCGATGACGTACGCGCCGGGCACCGCCTGGGGGAAGGGCGTGTAGATCGCCTTGCGGGAGGCCATGGCGGCATCGAATTCGTTTGCCAAGGGCACGGGGCAAACGTTGACGCACTCGCCGCAGCGGGTGCACTCGCTGGTGACGAAGCCGGCCCTACGGCAGATGGTGAGGCGGAAGTCGCCGGCCTGCCCCTCCAGGCCCACAACCTCAGCGTTGTTCAGTATCTCGATGTTCGGGTGCTCCCCTACCTCTGAGAGCTTCGGTGCCTCGATACAGATGGAGCAGTCTAGCGTGGGGAAGTTCTTGTCCAGGGCCGCCATCTTGCCACCGATGGACGGCCCCTTCTCGATGAGGAGAACCTTGGCCCCCGCCTCGGCCAGGTCCAGGGCCGCCTGGACTCCCGCGATCCCGCCACCGATGACTGCTACCGTGTCTCTCATGCCTCGGCTCCAGCCATAGCGTGTTCGTATCCGCTGGCGAAGGCCCGGAGGTTCAGGTCGGCCAGGGAGGCCCTGACGGTGGTGCGGATGGCCTCTTCCAGGGCCGGCCTGCTCACCAGGCCCGTCACGCCGCAGAGGAACCCTAGCATCACCATGTTGGCGACGATGCGGCTGCCCATGTCGCTGGCCAGTCTGGTGGCTGGCACGCGCCGCAGCCAGCCCTCGCGGGAGACGCTCTCCACTAGGTCCGAGTCCACGATGAGCTGCGCCCCCTCAGCCGCCGCTGCTCCGTACTTGCTGAAGGCCTCCTGGGACATGCAAACAACGATCTGAGGTTGCGTCACCAGGGGATAATCGATGGGTTCGTCGCTGATGACCAGCTCTGCCGCGCAGGCGCCGCCGCGCGCCTCCGGGCCGTAGGATTGGGTGAGGATGGCGTTCTTGCCATCGTAGAGGGCCGCCGCCTTGCCCAGGATGTGCCCCGCCAGGATGATGCCCTGGCCACCGAACCCCGCTAGCTGCACCTCCTGGCGCATGTCATGCCTCCCAGCCCACCGGGCGGTATACAGGGCGCTCTATGTCCACGAAGTTCCCCAAGATGATGGGGGAATCGTGGCTCATATCGATGCTGGCCTTGGCCAGGTCCGCATCTGGGTCCACGATGCCGTTCCTCCGGTAAAGCCCCATCTCGTCTAGACCCTCGCCCAGGTTGTTGGACTTACCGAAGCCGACCGGGCAAGGCGATAACACTTCGATGAAAGCCAGCCCCCTCTTCTGGAACGCGCGCAGCATCGCCTTATGCAGTTGGCGCACGTGCAGCGATGTCCAGCGGGACACAAATACGGCGCCCAGGCTGGCCATGAGGTGGGGGAGATTGAAGGCGGGCTCCGGGTTCCCCTTCGGCGTTGTCGTGGTGCGCGACCCCAGCGGAGTCGTGGGGCCCATCTGCCCACCCGTCATGCCGTAGTTGAAGTTGTTGACGCAGATAACGTTGATGTCTATGTTGCGGCGGGCCGCGTGCAGAATGTGGTTGCCGCCGATGGCGAAGAGGTCGCCATCGCCGCTCACGACCGTCACCTCCAACTCCGGGTTAGCCAGCTTCATGCCGGTGGCGAAGGGGATGGCCCGGCCGTGGGTGGTGTGAAAAGTGTCCAAGTTCATGTAGCCGGCGATGCGCCCAGTGCAGCCGATGCCGCAGACCACGACATGTTTCCTTAGGGGGATGCCGGAGTCGGCCATAGCGTGCGCCAGGGAAGCCATGATGCTGCCTAGGCCACAGCCAGGACACCAGATGTGCGGAAGCCGATCGGAGCGCAGAACGCCGTCCAGCGGGTGCTCTTTGACGATTATCTCACCGCTCATCGCTTCGCCTCGATGATGGCGCGCAGGATGGTCTCGGGCGGGATCATCGCCCCGCCAGCATGGGTCACCCATACCGCAGGACGGCGGATGTGACGCTCGACCTCCCGCGCCATCTGTCCCAGGTTCATCTCCGCCACCACGAAACGCCGGATCCGGTTGGCCAGCTCCCGCATACGCCCCTGGGGGAAAGGCCACAGGGTGATGAGGCGGAAAAGGCCCGCCTTGATTCCCCTCTCCCGCGCCAGGCTTACCGCTCGTTTGGCCGAGCGGGCAGTGCAGCCGTAGGCGACGACGATCAACTCGGCGTCATCGACCCAAACCTCTTCGAAGCGCAGGATCTCCTTGGCGTGCATCTGGATCTTACGGTTCAGCCGCCGCACCAACCGGTCGTGCACCAGGGCATCGGTGGCTGGGTAGCCGCGCTCGTCGTGGGTGAGGCCGGTGACGTGGATGTTGTAGCCGTCGCCGGCGTTGGGCATGTCCGGGACGAGATCAGCCCCAGTGGCGAAGGGCAGCCAGCCGTCCTTGGGTTGGGGTGGCCGTTTGCGGTCTACGATGTCGATCTGTTGAGGCGGAGGGATGGTGACACGCTCCGTCATGTGGCCTACGATCTCGTCGGCCATGATGAACACCGGCGTGCGGTAGCGCTCCGCGGCGTTAAAGGCCTCGATGGTCAGGTCGAACATCTCTTGGGGCGACTCCGGGGCGTAGGCGATCGGTTCGAAATCGCCGTGGGAGCCCCACTTGGCCTGCATGACATCGGCCTGACTGACCAAGGTGGGTAGACCGGTAGAGGGCCCGCCGCGCTGGACGTCCACGATCACGCAGGGGGTCTCGGTCATGACGGCCAGGCCGACGTTCTCCATCATGAGCGAGAAGCCGGGGCCCGAGGTGGCGGTCATAGCCTTGGCACCGGCCCAGGAGGCCCCCAGGACAGCGGCTATGGAAGCCAGCTCATCCTCCATCTGGATATAGACGCCACCCACCTCGGGCAACCGCTGGGCCAGGCGCTCGGCCACTTCCGTTGATGGAGTGATGGGATATCCGGCGAAGAACGAGCAGCCCGCCGCCAGGGCCCCCTCGGCACAGGCCACATCGCCGTTCATAAAGTGCTGGCCCGTCAGCACCCTCTCGCCGGCGGTGGCGGTGACCATCACACCTCCTCCGTGTAGATGGCGAACTCGGGGCAGACGAGGCGGCAGAAGCCGCAGTTGACGCAGGCCTTCTCTTTGCCGGGGGCCACCACCGGATAGTGGTATCCCTTGGCGTTCATGGCCTCGGACTCGGTCAGTACGTTCTCGGGGCAGAACTCGATGCAGAACTTACAGCCCTTGCATCGTTCGGGAATGACGAAGACCTGCCCGGTGGGGATCCGGACCGTCGCCAGATCGAGGGGCCGGCGCTGCTGCTGTACGCTGGACATCTGAGACGCCCCGTTAGGTGTGGCCCGACCCAAGCGGGGGCGCCTCCCGGAGAGAGTAACCCTCGCCTAACATATCGCCGGCGCCGGCGCAAAGTCAGTCGGGGAAAACCTGATTGTTGTGGGGCATCACCCGACATCAGCGCACCACCGCAATGCCGTTTATCTCCGTGCTCCCCCGCCCTGATATCATGTCCCCGCTAGCGCAGACGCGGGAAGGAGGAACAAGAGCTGTGAAGATCCCCCTGAAGGGCCTCAGCAAGGAAGAGATCTACCAGAGGTTGGAGGAGTACCGGGCCAACGACATGCCTTGGCGAGACGGGCGGACCTGGGCCTACGTGTACGATCCCGGCAAGGAAGCCGAGGAGGTCATCAAGCACGCCTACATGTCCTATCTTTCCGAAAACGCCTTGGATCCCACCGTTTTCCCCAGTTCCATACGATTCGAAACGGAGCTGGTGGCCATGGCGGCCTCCCACCTGAACGGCGACGAGAACGTGGTTGGTAACTTCACCAGCGGAGGCACGGAGAGCATCATGCTGGCCGTCAAGACGGCCCGCGACTACGCCCGGGCCACCAGGCCCGAGGTGCGAGAGCCGGAGATCGTCTTGCCGGTCACCGCCCACGCCGCCTTCCAGAAGGCGGCCCATTACCTCTGCCTGAAGCCCGTACTGGTGCCCGTCGACCCCGAGACGTTCCGCGCCGACCCCGAAGCCGTGCGGCGCGCCATCACCCCCAACACCGTCCTCCTGGTGGGCTCCGCAGTCTCTTACGCCCACGGCGTCGTCGACCCCATCCGCGAACTGGGGCAGATAGCGCTGGAGAACAACCTCTTGCTCCACGTCGACGCCTGCATGGGCGGCTTCTTGCTGCCGTACTTCCGCCGCCTGGGCTGTCCCGTGCCCGATTTCGACTTCAGCGTGCCCGGCGTGACCTCCATCTCCATGGATTTCCACAAGTACGCCTTCGCCGCCAAGGGGGCATCTGTCATCCTGTACCGAAACAAGGAGCTGCGCCGCCACCAGATCTATACCTGCGCCACCTGGACGGGCTACAGCGTCATCAACCCGACGGTGCAGAGCACGAAATCGATGGGGCCGTTGGCGGCGGCCTGGGCCGTCATCAACTTCTTCGGCGACGAAGGGTACCTGGAGATCGCCCGCCAGGTCCTAGACGCGACCCGACGCATCGCCGACGCCATCGATCGCATGCCTGACCTCCGGCTCCTGGGCCGCCCAGATATGAACCTGGTGGCCTTCACCTCAGACACCGTTAGCGTCTTCCACATCATCGACGAGATGAAGCAGCGCCACTGGTACGTGCAGCCCCAGCTCAGCTTTCACGGCTCCAAGGAGAACATCCACATCTCCGTCAATCCGGCCAGCGTCAAGTGGGTGGACGCCCTCATCGCCGACCTGGCGGAGTGCGTGGAGAAAGCGAAGTCCATGCCTCCTGCGGTGCCCGATGCCCTGAAGCAGGCCTTGGCAGCCATCGACCCAGCCACCTTCACATCCGAGAC
>DAOUAG010000030.1:0-8808 GCA_034433815.1 Dehalococcoidia bacterium
CCGCAGCGGCAAGCTGCGCCTTCTGTACGGACCAGCCTTCTATCAGCTTGGTCTTGCGCTCGAGGCCAGAGGGGCCGCATTTTTCGTAGCCAGATTCCTCGTAGGCCAGCAGCAGGCCGGCACCCTGGGGTATGCTTTGGAACGAGTGGGGGTAGCCGTATATCGGATCAGTGAGGACGGCAGTGGCGTAGGGGGCCAGGACGCGGGTGATAATCTCTTTGACCCGCGCCAGTTCGTCGCCGGAAACCTCTTCGGGTTGCCGGTTAGTGGCCTTGGCTATGGCGGCGACCAAGGACCCCCGTTGATCGACGGCCATGATCTTGAATCGGCCGCCATCGTCGGCTAGGGACCGGAGCCGGCTCCACTTTCCTTGTAGGTTCGTCTCCATGATCTACTCCCTCGGGTTTGTGGCCGTTGCCGCTGGAGCGGTCCGGCGTCTGACCGGCCGGGCTGACCACAGGCCAGAATCTGTTCGCGAAATCTTGTGGCTCCATCTTGGCGGCAGCCGCTAGACGGGCCAGGGATTCGGGATCCTGGAGGTCGCGGGCCTCCAGGCGGATCATGTACTCGCGGGCGACGTGGTAGTGCTCTGAGGCGATGTCCACAAAACGGGTCTTGGTGCGGCCGGTGACAGGATCCCGCATCTCGTCGAATGGGATGATGCGGAGGCGGCCATCGGCCAAACAGACCATGCCTCCGGTGCGAAGGCTCCCTTCGGGCGGCGGGCTGATGAGAAAGCGGACCGCGCCGTAGCCGAGGGTGCGGGTGTAATCGATGTCGAACGGTATCGGCCGGGCGCAGCGAAGTTCGTATCCCAGCGTGACGTCTGTGACAGCGATCTGTTCGCCCCTAGCGGCGAAGCGTTCCTGCATCTGGTGCCTCAGGACGCCCGCTAATGGTATGTCGCCCAGCCTGAGGTTGCCGTAGGCGTCGCGGCCCACATGGCCGTTGGTGAGGCCCGCGATCTCTTCCGGCTCGAGCTTCTCGCCGATACCCTCGGCCACGATGGCGAGGCCGAAGTCGCGGCCCATGACGCGCCGCTTAAGCATGGCCCCTTCCAGGACGTCGCACACGTGGCTGAGGCTGATGCGTGGCGAAGGATACTCCTCAGGGATGACGGTTAACGTCGCCCCGGCGGCCTTGCCGATTCCCAGGGCGAGGTGCCCGGCCTTACGTCCCATGACCACAACGATGAACCAGCGGCCTGTAGCGCGGCAATCCTCCATCAGGTTCAGCACCAGCTCGGTGCCAACCTGTCGGGCGGTTTCGTATCCGAAGGTGGGCATGCCGCCAGGCAGCGGCAGATCGTTATCGATGGTCTTGGGGACGTGGGCCACGCGGATGGCTCCTCGCGCCGCGCGGGCGATCTCTAGGGCGGCGAAGGCCGTATCGTCACCCCCGATGGTCACCAGGTAGGACACGCCGAGCTCCCTGAGCGCCCGCACGGTGTTAGACATCTTCTCGGGTGAGCCCGTTGGGTTCGTGCGGGAGGTGCGCAGGATGGAGCCACCTTGGAAGTGGATCAGGGAAACATCAGGAATTGTGAGAGTCCTTACGGCATCGATCCGTCCATCGGCCAGATGGCGGTAACCATCGTAAATGCCGATCACCTCGAGGCCGCTGTTTACGGCCTCGATGGTAGCGGCGCTGATGGCGCTGTTGATGCCGGGGGCCGGGCCCCCGCCCACCAAGATTCCGAGGCGTCCGTATCTGCGCGGCATGTCCGTTGAAGAAATGGTCCCAGTCCCCCATCACATCTGAGGGTTTCCTTTGTTGAGGACGCTGGCGGAGCACGATTCGTTGCTCCGGTTGTGGAGCGGGGAGAAAGCCAGTGGTGTCAAATTTTCGTTTAATGTTGGTGGGATAACCTCTTCGTGGGGCCTTGAGGTGAGCGGGCCCAGGAGGTGAGGAGATGCTACATGGCAGACCGGTACGGATAGGCCTCGCGGCGGCGATCTTGACGGCCATCGCCATCGGCGCCGTGTTTGTCGCCGTTAGGAGCGTCGGCTCCGGTTCTGGCACCGTGTCCGCCGCCGATATCGCCAGGGGCGCGTCGGTTCAGGCCACGGCGGACCAGGATCAGGAGGGTGAGCCCTGGCTAGGGGTCATGCTGGCGCGAACGCCGGACGGCGTGACCATAGCCCACGTAATTGCGGATTCGCCCGCAGATAAGGCGGGTCTGCAGCGCGGCGATGTGGTTAAGGCCATCGACGGAGCGGAAGTCGATGAGGTGAAGGACGTGCGTGACGCCCTCGATGGCAAGAACATTGGGGACACTGTCACTCTTAGCATCGTGCGCGACAGCAGCCAGCAAGACGTGACGGTGACGCTAGAGGCGAGGCCCGAGCCACTTCCGAAGGCGATTCCGCTCTTCCCTGAGCTGGAGGGCATCGCGCCGGGTGACATGTTCAGCCACATGCTGGGCGGCGAGTTCAGCTTTACCGACAAGGATGGCAACTCGGTGAAGGTCACCGTCGAGCTTGGCACCATCGCCAGCGTGGATGCCAGCGCAGGCAAGCTGACGGTGAACCTCAACGCTGGCGGTTCCAAGACCTACGACGTGGCGGACGAGGACGTTTTCCCCGGCAAGGATCTATCGGCCCTCGCCGAGGGCGATAAGGTGGCTGTGCTATCGGTGAACGGCGATGTCAGGGCCGTCTTCCGTGGTGGCATGTTCCCGTGGATGCCGGGCTTCGGCTCTGGCCGCGGCTTCGGCCACGGGCATGGCCACGGCCACGGTTTCGGGCGCGGCGGTTTCGATGGCGGATTTGGCCCCGGCGCGGGATGGTTCTCGGCCCCTCAGGCGGCACCAACGGTCGCTCCCAGTAGTGGCGGCATGTAGGATCTGACGGAGGCTCTGTCCCTACACTGGGGGAGTCCTTGCAAGAGGGCTCCCCCTTTCGTTGCCCTGGCGTGTCGCCTGTACGCACCGGCGTGGATTATTATCGAGCAGGGGCAATACTGGCATCCGAGGGAGGTGAGCCCATGGCGCGAATCCAGCCGGTCGACTACGAGACAGCGGAGGCAGAGGTGCGCGCGGCGTACGACCAGGTGGTGCGGGACCATGGGCGGATCACTAACATGAAGCGCACTCTGCTGCGGTCCATGCCGGCGTTCAGGGCCTTGATGGAGTGGTACCCACTGCGCGATACCGTCGAGCCGTTTCTAGGTGAGCGGCTGACGAACATATTCGCTTATGCCATCTCCTCCGATACGGACTGTCTCATCTGCTCCACCTTCTTCCGGCGGCTGTTGATCGAATCAGGCGAAGATCCGGACGGCTTCTCCCTGGACGAGCGTGGTTCGGCGGTAGTGGAGTTCGGGCGCTGTCTGGCGCGGCCACCGGCGAGGGTCCCCGATGCTTTGTTTGAGCGCCTTCGCCAATTGTTCACAGAGGAGCAGATCGTGGCGCTGACGGCGTTCGGGGCCATGATGCTGGCGACCAACGTCGTGAACAACGCCCTCGAGGTAGATCTGGACGATTATCTGGAGCCCTACCGAAAGGCGGCGCCCCAGAGCGGACGGAAGACGCCATGACGAGGCCTGGCCTGGAGGGCAAAGTAGCGTTCATCACCGGGGCTGCTCACGGCCAAGGGCGGGCGACGGCCCTGGCTCTGGCCCGGGAGGGCGTGCGTATTGCGGCTCTCGATGTGGCCCGGCCGCTGGCCTACCCGGGATACGCTCTGGGGTCCCCTGATGATCTGGAATCCCTGGCCGCAGCCTGCCGAGACATCGGCGTGAACTGTGCCACGTACGAAGGCGATGTGCGAGATGACGTGGCCATCCGCTCCGCCGTGGATGACGTTGTGCGGCGGTTTGGGAGCATCGACATCCTGTTCAACAACGCTGGGATCTGCGCCTATGGCCTGGCCCATGAGCTGAGCGAGGACGAGTGGGACGCCATGCTGGACATAAACCTGAAGGGCGCCTGGCTCGTGGCGCGCCGCGTGATCCCCGTAATGATCGGGCAAAAGAGCGGGGTCATCATCAACAACTCATCCGTCGCCGGGTTGCGTGGCATGGCTCGGCTGAGCCATTACGCGGCCTCCAAGTGGGGGCTAGTTGGCCTGACGAAGTCGTGGGCCATCGAGCTGGCGCCTTACGGCATCAGGGTGGTCTCCATCCACCCGACGGCTGTGAACACACCGATGAACGATGGCCTGGCGGCTCTCGAAGGGGCCACGCCCGAGGAGATCGCCCAGCGTTCTGCGGGCAATCTGCTGCCAGTGCCGTGGATCGAGCCCGAGGACGTCGCCGAGGCGGTGGTATTCCTGGCCTCGGATCAGGCCCGTTACATCACGGGGGCGCAGTTCGTCATCGACGCTGGCCTGTTGACCCGATAGCAGGCACTATTGGGGCCATTCCGCAAGGGTGGCCTCGACGAACGTCTCCTTACCGTCCCGGACGACGGTGAGCTGTACCGTGTCGCCCGGTTTCTTGCGGCTGTCCAGGTACGTCGCTAGATCGTCGACGGTCTTGACGGGGTTGCCATCAGCGGCGGTGATGACGTCGCCGCCCCTGGGAAGGGTACCGCCAACGTCCGAGGAAGCGGAGCGCAGGGCGCCCTTGAGGCCGGCCTCCTGTGCCGGGCTCCCCGGCTCGACCAGGGTGACGTAGACGCCGGACTCAACGGTGAGCCCGAGGTCGCTGGCGAGGGCCTTGGTGATGTCTTGGCCGGCAATGCCCAGCCACGGGTGACTCACCGTCTTGCCGGCCAGCATATCGGGCAGGAACCGCTTGGCGGTGTCGATGGGCACGGCAAAGGCTATGCCGATATTGAAGTCTTGACCTGTGGGGTTCTCCAACGCCGTGTTGATGCCGATGACCCTGCCCTGGCAGTCCAGCAAGGGCCCGCCCGAGTTGCCCGGGTTTACTGGGGCATCGGTCTGGATCATGTTGCGGATGGGGCGAGTGCCCTGGCCAGAGGCAAAGGTCCGCCCCTTGGCGCTTACGATGCCCTGGGTCATGGTGCCGGCCAGGGAGAAGGGATTGCCGATGGCCAGGACGGGGTCGCCGATGCGCACCGAGGCTGAGTCGCCGAGGGTGGCCACGGCCAGGGTGACACCCGACACGTCGGCCCGGATGACAGCCAGATCATTGCCTGGGTCTTGCCCAACCACCTCACCGCTGGCCGTTGACCCATCGGCAAACCTGACTTCCAGGTTAGTGGCTCCGGCGATGACGTGATAATTCGTAAGAATCGTGCCGTCCTCGGCTATAACGATACCGCTGCCTGCGCTCTGGCTGGGAGGCGCGAAGGGGTTGCGCCCCTGATCGGTGGCCGTGATCTCCACGACGGCCGGCCTAACGCGCTCGTACACGTCGGCAGCAGGCAGGCAGCCGGTGGTGAGAGATGTGTTGCCGGAGCCCTGCGATATGGGCGCGGGGGTGGCTTCAGCTGCGGGAGCCGGTGTGGCTGCGGGGGAGCCCGCGCTGCTACCGCCAGGCCAAGCGATGATGACAACGATGGCTAGTAGCGCGGCGAAGGTTGTGCCCGCCGCGAGGGCGCTGGCCAACAGCCTTAGTCTCATCATGGTCTCCTTTTCGGGCTTACGGGTTGCCCGAACCGATGGTTGCAGGGGGCTAGACGTTCTGTTTCCATCTCCATCTTGGCACTCGCGGATTAAGGGCGTATTGGAAGCGTATTAGCAACTTCCAATAGATGTACGGTAAAAGCTGCGGGGAGGGATCGAAAACTGTAAGGCAGAGATCTTGCCTGCTATGTGAGATCGGCGGAGCTGATGACCAGGCAGGCGTTGTGGCCACCAAAGCCGAAGCTGTTCTTGAGGACGGTGCGGACGGTGGCTCGCCGCGCCACATCGGGCACGTAGTCGAGGTCGCACTCAGGGTCGGGGGACTCGAGGTTGATGGTGGGATGGATGATGCCGGTGAGGATGGTCTGGACACAGGCGGCGGCTTCCAGGGCTCCGGCGGCGCCCATGCTGTGGCCAATCATGGACTTGGTGGCGCTAATGGGCAGCGAGGCACTGCGGCTTCCCAGGGCTGCCTTGATGGCCCTAGTCTCGGCCACATCGCCCCGCTGGGTACCGGTGCCGTGGGCGTTGATGTAATCGATTTCTCCCGGGCTGACGCCAGCGTCCAGCAGCGCCAGCCGGATGCACTGGGCGGCTCCCTGGCCCTCGGGGTCCGGTGCCACCAGGTGGTAAGCGTCGTTGGTGCAAGCGTAGCCTTTGATTTCAGCCAGCGGTTGAGCGCCCCGTTGCAAAGCGTGCTGTTGCTCCTCCACCACGAGGATGGCGGCTCCTTCGGCGGGTACGAAGCCGGTGCGGTCCTTGTCGAAGGGCCTGCTGGCGGAAGCAGGATCGCCGTTCCAGCGCGAGAGGGCGCCCATTAGAGCGAACGATATCAGGCCTGCCTCCGTGAGCCAGGCCTCGGTGCCGCCGGCCAGCACGACGTCCGCCAGCCCGGAGGCGACGGCGCGATAGGCCTCGCCGATGGCCTGGGTGCCTGAGGCGCAGGCGGCCACGATGGTGGCGTTGTACCCTTGGGCCCCGAAGGCGACGGCGGCATGGGCAACCGCAGCGTTAGGGATCAGTTGCAAGAGCACCTGGGGGTCAACCCTCGACCAGCCGCGTTCGCGGAGGGTCTCGATGTGGGGAACGATGTAGGGTACACCGCCGGCGCCGTTGCCGATGACGACGCCGAAGCGCCTTGAATCGAGAGCCGTTAGATCGATCCCGGCATGGCGGATGGCGGAGATGCATGAGGCGAGGGCGTACTGCACGAAGAGGGGGAGGCGACCCCTGGGCCGCCGGACCCAAGGGCCATCGGCGTAATCGGCGAAGTCGAAGTCTTTGACCAGCGCTCCTGCGTAGCACGGCAGGCCGCCCCGAAGTTCGTCTGGGAGGCGGCCCACTGCCGAACGCCCAGCCGTAAGTCCCGCCCAGAAGGAATCGAGATCGTTGCCCAGGGGCGAGACGAGCCCGATGCCGGTGATGACGGCGCGGCGTTCGGGCGCCGCTGAAGCGGGCGTAGCACTAGACATCGTCTGTAGTGTAGCCCTCGCCTTCAGCGGGGGCCAGGACCCAGAGCCAGAGGGCGCGCGGCCCCGGGGGGAACACGTTCTGGCTCTCGGTATGGGGGCCCTCATCCGTGGGGGTCGGGCGTGTAGGGCCGGGTGAAAGTTGCAATTTTCTCCGGTCTGAGATATGCTGCGGTCGCGACATCGAGGGAAAGGCTGGAACAAGATCATGACCCCAGCGACAACGCTGCAGCGGACATACCCCTGGACCACGACGCTGAACGGCGTCCAGCTTACTTTCCGGTTGATGAATGAGGGGGACCGCGAGGCTGTCCTGGAGTTTGCCCGGGCCCTCCCGCCTGAGGATCTGCTCTTCCTTCGCACCGACATCACTCAGCCGGAAACGGTCGACAATTGGATGCGTTACCTGAAGACGGGGCGCACCGTTACGGTGATGGCAGAGACAGGCGGAAAGATAGCCGGTTACGCCAGCATCCACACCAACGAGGCTCATTGGATGAGGCACGTAGGCGAAATGCGGGTGCTGGTGGGCGTGGAGTACCGGGGCATCGGCCTCGGCAAGCGGCTGACGCACGAGGCGTTCGCCATCGCCCGGGACCTGGGTCTCAAGAAGATCACGGCTCAGATGACGACGGACCAGCGGAGCGCGCGCCAGGTCTTCGAGCACCTGGGGTTCCGCCCGGAGGCGCTCTTGGCCGACCACGTCATGACACGGGACGGGCGCACCCGTGACCTACTAATCATGTCCTACGACGTGGCCGGATTCAGCAATGAGGCGCCGCCGCGCCCGCGAAGCCGGTAGTCCAGAACCGCCGGAGCCGGTACGACGCGGCCGGAGCATTAGCGCCATGGGCGCCGGGCCGCAGCTTTGCCTCCCTTAAGACCCCCTGGTTGCAGCGGCCGGACGGCTGTGCTAGCCGGCGTCGGCTGCCATCGGCTGTGCGTGGGCCGCTGGGGCAGCCCTCCGCCGGCGGGCAGCAGAGGGCCGGGCGGCGACCCCAACTTCCGGCAGGTCAGACTTGCTTACGCCCGCGGCGGCACGCAACTCGACGTAACTCTGGTCCAGGAACTCCTTCAGGCGGTGGACATCGGGCGCTGCTTGCGAATCCGCGATCAGGCCGAAGTACAGCTTCTGATCGTAGCTCGTGACGCCACAGCCAATGCCCATCTCCCAAGCGATGGGGACGAGCGGATAGTGGGCGATAAGGCGGCGGCCCATGGTGTAGAGGGGGATCATGGGGCCGGGAACGTTGGTGCAGACGATGTTGCCCACGGTGTTAGGGGGTAATGGCAAACGGCCGATAGCGGCGAGAAGGGGAGCCGGCCCTCCAGTGAGGGCATCACCGATCATCTCGATGCCATCAGCGATGTTGTTACGCTTTAGGTTCTCTGTCTTTCGGACGATGTCCTTGAGGCGCTCAATCGGATCGTGGATCCCAACGGGGACTTCGACTAGGAGCATGGAGATGCGGTTGCCGAGCTTTCCTCGTTCGTCCTCCCGGCGGACGTTGACGGGGGTGAGCACCCGCATGATGCGTCCATCGGTAGGGAGTCCGTGCATCTCCAGATAGCGGCCGAGGGCTCCGCCGAGGACGGTGAGGACTACGTCGTTGACGGTGCCTCCGCAGGCGGCACGGATGGCTCGGACCTCTTGGAAAGAGATCTCGCTCCCGGCAAACTTTCGTCCTCCGCCAAAGGGCTTGTTGAAGGGGGCCCGCGGGCCGGGGATGGCGAAGTAGGGCACGGCCATCTCAAGGGCCTTGAGGACGGTGCGGCCGGCGCTGCCGCCCGTTGCCACTGCATCC
>DAOUAG010000031.1:0-1598 GCA_034433815.1 Dehalococcoidia bacterium
GATCGAGACCTCGGACCGTATCCTGTCCTTCCAGTCCTAGAAAGGGGGACGACGGGTGGCCGGCAAGACCGTTATCGTCCTCGGCGCGGGTAGCGGTGGCCTCGTCGCCGCCAACCGCCTGCGCCGCATGCTCCCTAAGGAGCACCGCGTGATCCTCATCGACCGTAGCCCCATCTACTCCTTCGCTCCGGCCTACACCGCCGTGATGCTCGGGCGACGCCAACCCGGCCGCATCTGCCGCGATCTCACAACGCTCCAACGCAAGGGCATCGAGTTCATAGCCGCCGAGATCATCGGCATCGATCCCTCTACCCGCACGGTGCGCCTGCCCCGCCGCGAGCTCAGCGGCGACTACCTGGTGATCTCGCTGGGGGCCGAGTACTCCTCGGAGGAGGTGCCAGGGCTGAACAAGGCCTGGACCTACTACCACCTGGACGGCGCCGAGGGCCTGGCCGAGGAGCTACGCCGGTTCCGGGGAGGACGGGTCGCGGTCACCGTTAGCGCGCTGCCCTACAAGTGTCCGGCGGCTCCTTACGAAGGCGCCTTCCTGCTGGAGGACCACTTCCGCCGTATGGGCATCGAGGCCGAAGTCCACGTCTACACCCCGGAGCCGCTGCCGCTGCCGGTGGCCGGGAAAGCCGTCGGCGAGGCGGTCGTCGAGATGATGCAGGCCAGGGGGATCGGTTACCATCCGGGACTCACGCTGGAGCGGGTAGACCAGCAGGCCAAGGTCATGCATTTCAAGGACGGCAGCCAGGCGCCCTTCGACCTGTTGGTCGCTACCCCCATCCACAGGACCCCCAGGGTGATCGCGGAGGCCGGCCTGGCCTCCCAGGACGGCTGGATAGAGGTGGACCGCCAGACCCTGGCCACCCAATTCGAGAACGTCTACGCCATCGGCGACGTGACGCGCATCCCCCTGGCCAACGGGATGATGCTCCCGAAGGCCGGCGTCTTCGCCCACGGTGAGGCAGAGGTTGTCTCCCGGAACATCGCTGCGGAGATCAGCGGTTCAGACCCCCTCTGGGCCTTCGGGGGCCACGGCGCCTGTTTTCTCGAGGTCAGCCGCCGCAAGTGCGCTTACGCCACAGGCCACTTCTACGCCGAGCCCCAACCCGACGTCCACCTGCGCCCTCCCTCGCTCATGTGGCACTACGCCAAGGCCGGCTTCGAGCGCCTCTGGCTCTGGCGCTGGTTCTAGGAGACCCCCGGCCCCCGTCAACAGAGGCCCTGGCCCTCAGGGCACCGTCCTTAGGCCCCGAGCGTCCGGTGCGCTACGCTCGCTGGGGTCGCGGCCGGCGAGCACGCCGGCCCGCTGCCCGACGCCGCTCCTGCCGCTCCTCTGGTGAGGGCGGCGCCTCCGCCTGGGGTTCCGGCCCCCTGCTCAAGGCCCCCATGAAGCCGTTGGGGTCCTCCAGCGATACGCAGATGCGGTCGCACGGGAACACCCACCAGGCCCGCGTACGGCGGGCGAGACGCACCTCCACCACGCCCTCGTAAGAGCCGATGAGGCCGATGGTGCCCCGCAGATCGCTCCGCCAGCCGATGCCCATGAGGAGGGGCCAGTGCCGGCTCTCCACACCCACTATCTCGCTGCG
>DAOUAG010000032.1:0-4088 GCA_034433815.1 Dehalococcoidia bacterium
GTGTGCTTAGACCAGGCGCTGAACCAGATGGCCAAGATGCGCTACATGTTCGGCGGCAAGGCCCGCCTGCCCATCGTAGTCCGCACGGTGTGCGGGGCTGGCCTTCGCCTGGCCGCCCAACACTCCCAGAGCCTGGAGGCTCTGCTCTGCCACATACCGGGTCTTAAGGTCGTCGCCCCAGCCACAGCCTATGACGCCAAGGGGCTCCTCATCAGCGCCATCCGCGACGACAACCCGGTCTTCTTCCTGGAGCACAAACGAGCCCTGGCCACGGCCAGCGACGTGCCGGAGGAGCCGTACGCCATCCCCCTGGGCGTGGCCGACATCAAGCGCCAGGGGAGCGACGTCACCATCGTGGCTACCTCCTACATGGTGCATGAGGCGTTGAAGGCCGCAGGCGAGCTGGCCCAAGAGGGCATCGAGGCGGAGGTGATCGATCCTCGGACTCTCTCGCCGCTGGATATGGAGACCATCGCCGCCTCTGTCAGGCGGACGGGCCGAGCTGTAG
Organism: Dehalococcoidia bacterium; assembly: GCA_034433815.1. GTDB lineage: Bacteria > Chloroflexota > Dehalococcoidia > SM23-28-2 > RBG-16-64-32 > DAOUAG01. The sequence continues at coordinate 509 of DAOUAG010000032.1, forward strand.
TCGTCCACGAGGCCGTGCGCTTCTGCGGCATCGGGGCCGAGATCGCCGCCCAGATCAGCGAACGATGTTTCGGCTCCCTAAAGGCCCCGGTGGCGCGCATCGGGGCGCCGTTCTCCCCTGTGCCCTTCAGCCCGCCGCTGGAGGACGCCTGGGTACCTAGCGCCCGGGAGATCGTCCAGGCCGTCCTAGCGCTGGCGCCTCGGCGTTAAGTCGCCAGCGCGCGTAAGGGGGTGCAGGGTGTAGTATGATACCGTCGGAGCGCGCCACTACCTGAACCCCGCCGCGCTACCGTTTCCCGCTTACCGCGCGGTCAAGATGATGACGAGAGAGGCGACGGGGCCAGCGGCAGCAGCACGGCGCCCGGTACTCCTGCAAGGGGCCCGGGAGATGGCTGTGGTATTGGCCATTTACGTGGCCTATTCCGCCGTCCGCTCTCTTTCGGGAGACGCCACCCAGGAGGCCATCGCCAGAGCCCAGGACATCGTACGCTTTGAGGTCGATCTGGGGATCAACTGGGAGCCGGATATCCAGAGCTGGACCCTGGGATACGATCCCCTCATCCACGTGGCCAACTTCATCTACTTCTGGCTGCATCTGCCGTTGCTCGTCGTCTTTGCGCCTTGGATGTTCTTCCGCAGCCGCAAGGACTTCAACTTTCTCCGCAACGTGTGGGTCATCTCCCAGCTCATCGGCATCTTCTTCTTCCTTCTCTATCCCGTGGCCCCGCCGCGCCTCTTGCCCAGCGGCTACGGGTTCGTGGACACGCTCACCATGCAGGGCCCCTTTAACTACACCAGCGCCGAGGCCGGGGTGCTCATGAACAAGTACGCCGCCTTCCCCAGCCTGCATTTCGCCTGGTCCTTCATCATTGCGGCGGGCTTTCACCGCACCCTGCCCTGGCGATGGGCCCGCATCGGGGTGCTTTCCTTCCCGCTGTTCAGTTTCTGGGCCATCGTCGCCACCGCTAACCACTACGTGGCCGATGCCGTCGCGGGAGGCATAGTGGCCGCGATAAGCTTTGCGCTAGCCATCCTTTTGGAGCGTGTCTTGCGAGAGCGGCGACGACGCCGGGAGCAGCGGGCCGCCTCTGGAGAAGGACTGCCGGCCTAATGAACCCCAAAGAGAGCCAGCGCCCGCCATTCGCCCTAGCTCTCGCCTTGAACAGGCGCTCACTTCTGGACGCCCTCCCCCTGGCTCTCATCTGCCTTATCCCTGTCCTCCTGTATTTGCCCTTCATGGGCACCCCCTTCGAGCGGGACGAGGGCGTGTACGCCACCATCGCCGAGGGGATGCTGAAGGGCCAGGTCCCTTACCGCGATCTCTTCGATAACAAACCCCCCATCGTCTTCGCCTGGTATGCGTTGAGCTTCATCATCTTCGGCGAGCAGGTTGCCGCTCCCAGGATCATCGCCGCCGTCCTGCTCTCCTTCACCACGCTCTCGCTCTTCGCCGAAGTACGGTTGCTCTTCCCCCGGGGCGTTGCCTACCTGGCAGCGGCCTTGTTCGCCCTCTCCACTGGCCTTCCTTACGTGGCCCTCCACTCCAACACCGAGGCCTACATGCTCTTCCCTTTGGTCACCTCCCTGCTGGCCTTTACCTGGGGCATCCGCAGTGGCCGGGGCCGCTGGTTCTTCCTCTCGGGAGTCTTGGGCGGCCTGGCCATGCTCACCAAACAGGTGGCCGTGTGGAACCTGCTGGCCCTAGCCGGCATGGCCCTCTGGTGGTCCTGGCGAAAGAACGGCCGCCAGTGGCGGTCAGCCCTGCCCGCCGCCTACCTCACCGGCGGCGCAGGACTGGCACTGGCTGTCGTGTCCCTTCCGTGGGCCTACTCTGGCGCTCTCGGCGATTTCCTTTACGCCAACGTGGCCTATAACTACAAGTACGTGGGCATGATATCCAACGCCCAGCGCCTCTTCCTCCTCAAGCGCATGGTCCTCTTCTTCCTCTTCTTCGCGGCCGTGGCGGCGCCGCTGGTGGTGGGCGCCCTGGCTGGGCTTCTGACCGTCATGCGCTTGCGCAAACCCTTCGGCTGGTATCTGTTTGTAGTCTGGGCGCTGGCTTGTATAGCGGGCGTGGCCACGGGCGGCCGCTTCTACCCCCACTACTTTCTCGAGATCCTGCCCGTCCTGGCCGTGCTCACCGCCATCGTCGTTTACGACCGTTTCCGCACGCGGCGCTTGAGACCCGTCCCGAAGATCCTGCTGCTGGCCAGCATCTTCTTCGTTAGCATCTCCCTCACTACCAGCGGCCTTCTCTACTTCCAGCCGAGGCATACCGAACAGGCGTTTTCGGAGGACGTCTACTACCAGAAGCAGTGGGAAGAGCAGAGCCGGCTGCTGGGCGAGTACATCGCAGCGCGCACTGACCCTGACGATCGCATTTTCAACTACGGCCGGGAATCCCAGATCTACTTCTATGCCGACCGCTTGCCCGCTGCCCCCTACTTCTACGATTGGGCCTACACCTACGACGAGGACGCCCTGGCCCAGACCATCGACATCCTCCGCCAGGACCCGCCGGCATACATCATCGACTCCGTCCAGCCGCCTCTGTATGACCTCTCCGAGCGCTCGCCTAGCTTTAACGCCTTCTTGCGTGAGCACTACGAGTACGTTGGTCACATTTATTTCGCCGACGTCTACCGGCTCAAGGAGGCCCCCCAGGGGGGCGCCAGCGGGCCATAGCGGCACCAGCCAGGGCCACCATGACGGCGCAGATGGCCGCCGTCATGGCAACCCCCTCTGCGGGCCCTGCCGAGGACAGGACAGCGCCCTGCGCCCACGGGAAGACGATCCCACCAGCGTTGCCAGCGGTCACCATGAAGGCGGGAGCCTGCCTCGGCTGGGCCATTGATCCGATGCCCACCGCGACTGGCCATATCGGCCCAAAGCACAGGCCCGTGAGGAAAGCGGCCGGGCCGGCGATAGCCATCTGACCGCCAGATAGCGCCAGCGCCAGGGCGGCGAGCCCCGCTCCCACTAGGGCGCCAATGAGAAGGGCAGGCGGGCGGTGGCCTCGCCTGAGGAGGACGCCGGTCAGAAGCCTGCCCAGAGCGAGGGCTCCCCAGTAAGCCGCAGTCACGCCGGCGCCGGCCATCACTCCGGCCCCTGCCGCCCGGCGAGCATACGATGACACCCAGGCGCCCAGCCCCATCTCCGCGCCCACGTACAGAAAAAGCACGGCCGACATCGCCCAGACGAGTGGGGCCCGGGGCAGGATGCCCCGAGCATCCTGTAGATCCGGCGGGTCGCGGCGCGCTCCACGGACGGCCAGCAGCACCGCCAGGGGCGCGGCGGCAGCAACTGCGGCGCCGGCGAAGACGGACGACGGGCCGCCGGTCACCTCGAGGGCGGCGCCGGACCACAGGGGTCCGGCGATGGCCCCCAAAGCGAAAAACACGTTCACCCGCGTAATCCCCCGCGCGGGGTCCCGTGACATGGCCGCGATGCCGTGGCTGGATGCCGTCACCAGGCCGTCGCCCATCCCCAGCAACAAGCCCGCCAATAGCGCCGCCGCCAGCGCCCGCGCGAGCGCCAAAGCGCTGAGGCCCGCCAGTGCCAGCCCCAAGCCCACGACGCCC
>DAOUAG010000033.1:0-9243 GCA_034433815.1 Dehalococcoidia bacterium
GCGCGGGAGCGAATGGTAGGGCCGCCGTTGGACATTCGCTTGGTCTGCATCGGCTGGCCCTTGCCGCAGTTGGGGATGGCAAAGAGGCGGAAATCGTTGCCCACTGCGTCCACGTTCATGAAGAAGTCGCGGCTATCCCCCATGAGGCCGCCATCCCGAAACATCTCGCCCAACTCGCCGTTGCGGATCTCATAAACCTTCATGGCGGTAATGCGGAAGTTCTCCCGCGATTCGGCGATGGAGGGTATTCGGTGGCCCACCACGTAGTAGCCGTGGTCCACCTCACGGATGATATCCATTGGATCGCGGTCTCCTGGAGCGATGGCGGTGTTGGACATACGTATGAGGGGCACGAAGGAGGCGTCGGTGGCCTTGTAGTGGCCGTTAGGCTCTGCACCCATGATGGCCGCCGTCTGGCGCGAGTTGGAGAAGCCGCTGAAGATGCCCTTGTCGAAGTGGTACACCCTGCGGGCCGGCGTGCCCTCGTCATCGTACAGATAGCGGCCGAAGCCGTCGATGGTGGGGTCGCTGAAGGCGGTGACCAGATCCGAGCCGACGCGCTTGCCCAGCTGGTTTTCCTTCAGGTTCCGCAGGAACCAGGACCGTCCCGCATAGCCGGTCTCGAACTTCAAGGCCCTGTCGAGCTCTGTGGGGTGGCCGATGATCTCGTGGCAGACGAGGGCGTTGTAGTGGGGGTCCGTGACCACCACCACCTCTTTATCGGTGGCCTTCAAGGGCTTGCAGCGAGCCAGGGTAACGGTGTCGCGGGCCAGCTCCAACGAGAAGTCCATCAGGTGGGGGTATTGGATGAACTCGGTTTCCACGCCGTGGGTGATGAGTTCCCAGCCGCGCTGGTGGCCGGAGAAATCGTAGAGCTCCTGGTGAGCTTCTGGGCCCTGGGCGATGACGAAGCAGGTACCCTGGGTTATGGCCCACGTCTGCTGGATGTTGGCCCCCTCGCTGCTGACGAAAAGCTGGCGATCTATCTGCGTAGCGGCGGAGATGTAGTTGAAGGCGATGGCCTGGTCCAGCCCTTGCACTCGCTGGGAGACCTCCCTCACGTAGCGTGTGACGTCGCCGAGGGGCACGTCCCGGGGATCGATCTCGTAGGTGGCTTCCACGGTGTCCTGGCGCACCTCGATGGGCGCCAGCACCGTGTCCTCCAGGGCCCCGCCGAGTTCCGGGAAACGGGACCGCGCCCCCGCTTTGGCCCGCGCGTTGGCCACCGCCCGGTCGTAGGCGTGGTCCAGCGCCTCGCGCAGGCGCTGGGACAAGCGGGGAAGGTCAGAGGAGCCGATGAGTTCGCCAGCGTAGCCGGGCGCCGTAAGGTGTTCCCCCGCTAGCACTCGCACGCCGAAGGAGAACCCGTAGTCCTCGCCGCTGAACTTGTCCATGCCGTTCTCGGCCACGGCGACTTTGCCCTCGCTGACCTCGATCCGCACGTCGGCGTAGTGGCAGAAGCGCTTGCTTTTGGCGTAGGAGGCGACGAGGTCGAAGACGGAGTCTCTTAGTTCTGGAATTACTTCGATGCTTACCTTTTGGGGCACGGGGAACCCTCCAGTTAGCGCCTGCTGAAGTGGGAGGTGGGACACCTCCCTCTATCTGCCGCATTGTAAGGGCGCGGTAGGCAACGGGTCAAAAAGGGGCGAGTGATGGGGCCCTGGCCCCCGCCTCCCCGCTCATGCTGAGGCTCTCGAGGCATGGGTGGCCGGCGTACTCCGCTCGCCCTTCGACAGGCTCAGGACGAGCGGGACGGGATGCTGCCCCCCGCTCATGCTGGGGCTCCGAAGCATCGCTGGGCTGCGGACCAGCGGAAAAAAGGGTCTAGAGAGCGCGCCGCCGGGCGGGACGGGAGGGGGCGCCTAGTTGCCCGGCAGGACGGTTTCGCCCATAAGGTAGGCGTCGATGCCCCGCGCCGCGGCCCGGCCTTCGGTGATGGCCCAGACGATGAGGGACTGGCCGCGGGTCATGTCGCCGGCGGTAAAGACGCCGGGCACGTTGGTCATCTTGTTCTTATCGGCCTTGACGTTGCCCCGCTCGTCCACCTCGACGCCCAACTGGTCCAGCATGTAACGCTCGGGCCCCAGGAAACCCATGGCCAAGAGAAGGAGGTCCACCGGCTCTTCGAACTCGGTTCCCGGAATCTCGCGCATGGCCAGGCGGCCGTCCTCCCGCACGAACTCCACCCGCACGGCGTGCAGCTTCTTCAGCACGCCGTTTTCGCCAGATAGACGCTTGGTCAGGATGCAGTAGTCGCGCACGCCGCCTTCCTCGTGGGCCGAGGAGACCCGGTAGATGTTGGGGTACGTTGGCCACGGGTTCTCGGGCGGGCGCTGCGTCGGCGGCTTCGGCAGGAGCTCGTACTGGAGCACCTCCTTGGCCCCCTGGCGAATGGCGACGCCGAGGCAGTCGGCGCCGGTATCGCCGCCGCCCAGGATTATCACCCGCTTGTCCTTGGCGGTAATGAACTGGTGGTCCGGGATCTCGTCACCTGCGTTGCGCTTGTTCTGGAGCGGCAGGTACTCCATGGCGAAGTAGACGCCTTTGAGATCGCGTCCGGGCACGTCAAGGTCGCGAGGCCTGGTGGCGCCGCCGGCCAGGCAGACGGCATCGAACCTGTTGAGAAGGGAGCGGGCGTCGATGTCCACGCCGACGTTGACCCCGGGACAGAAGACCACGCCTTCGGCCTCCAGTTGGTCCAGGCGCCGGTCCAGAAAGCGCTTCTCCATCTTGAAGTCGGGGATGCCGTAACGCAGGAGCCCGCCGATGCGGTCAGCTCGCTCGTAGACGGTCACGTCGTGGCCGGCGCGGACGAGCTGTTGGGCGCAGGCCAGCCCCGCCGGTCCGGAGCCCACGATGGCGACGGAACGGCCCGTCTTCTTGCGGGCGGGCTGCGGTGTGACCCATCCCTGGTCCCAGGCGTGTTCGATGATGGCGTATTCGATCTGCTTGATGGTGACAGGGTCATCGTTGATGCCCAACACGCAGGCGGCTTCGCAGGGCGCCGGGCAGAGACGGCCCGTAAAGTCCGGGAAGTTGTTAGTGGCGTGCAGGCGCTCGATGGCCTCCCGCCAGCGGCCCCGGTAAACGAGGTCGTTCCAGTCCGGGATGATATTGCCGAGGGGGCATCCTTGATGGCAGAAGGGGATGCCGCAGTCCATGCACCGTGCCGCCTGAGTCTTAAGGCGCTCTGGCGGCATCTCCTCGTAGACCTCCAGCCAGTCATGGATGCGCTCCTGCACTGGCCGGCGGGGCGGCGCCTCCCTGGGGAACTCGAGAAAACCGGTAGGCTTACCCACTGGACTGCCCCGGCCGTTGCGCTGAGGGGGCCGCCCCTTCCGCGGCCCGTGAGCCGTTGCCCTTCCGCAGGACGATCTCCCCCTGGTCGGCCAGCACCGCTTCTTTGGCCGCCTCTAGCTGCTCCTGGAGGGCCCGCTTGTAGTCCTTGGGCATGACCTTCACGAACTTGGCGGCGACCTTCGGCCATTGCCGCAGCAAACGGTCCGCCACGGTGCTGCCGGTATACTCCCGGTGGCGCTCCATCAACCCCCGCACCAGATCGAGGTCCTCCGGCTCCTCCAGGGGCTCGAGGTCCACCATCTCCAGGTTGCAGCGAATGGGGAAGTCGCCGTCGGGGTCGTAAACGTAGGCGATGCCGCCGCTCATGCCGGCGGCGAAGTTGCGGCCCGTCGGGCCCAGGATGACGACCCGACCGCCCGTCATGTACTCGCAGCCGTGATCTCCCGTGCCTTCCACCACGGCCATGGCGCCGCTATTGCGCACGCAGAAACGCTCGCCCGCAACACCGCGGGCGAAGAGGCTCCCGCTGGTGGCGCCGTAAAGTGCAACGTTGCCGATCAGGATGTTTTCCTCCGGCACGAAGGTTGACCCCTTTGGCGGATAGACGATGATCTTGCCGCCCGAGAGGCCCTTACCGATGTAGTCGTTGGCGTCCCCCTCCAACCACATGGTGATGCCCGATGGCAAGAAGGCGCCGAAGCTCTGGCCGGCCGAGCCGGTGAAGCGCAGGGTGATGGTATCATCGGGCAGGCCGGCAAAACCGTAACGTCGCGTCACTTCGCTGCCAAGCATGGTGCCCACCGTCCGGTTCACGTTGCGGATGGGCATCTCGATGGTGACCTTCTCTCCCCGCTCCAGGGCCGGGGCCGCCAGCTCCAGGAGCTTCTGGTCCAGGGCCTTCTCCAGCCCGTGATCTTGTTCCCTGACGCAGCGGGTGGCCACCTCCGGGCCAACCTCCGGCCGGTAGAGGATCGCGGAGAAGTCGAGCCCCTGGGCCTTCCAGTGGTCTACCGCCTTACGCACGTCCAGGAGGTCGGTACGCCCGATGATCTCGTCCAGGCTGGAGTATCCGAGCTGGGCCAGGTACTCGCGTACCTCTTGGGCGATGAAGGTGAAGAAGTTGACAACGTCCTCAGGGCGGCCCGTGAACTTGGCCCGCAGTTTGGGGTTCTGGGTGGCGATGCCCACGGGGCAGGTGTCCAGGTGGCAGACCCGCATCATGACGCAGCCCATGACGACTAAGGGCGCTGTGGCGAACCCGTACTCTTCTGCCCCCAGGAGCGCCGCGATGATGACGTCGCGGCCGGTCTTCATCTGTCCATCGACCTGGACGACGATCCTGTCCCGGAGGTTGTTCATCACCAGGGTCTGGTGCGTCTCGGCCAGGCCGAGTTCCCAAGGGATGCCCGCGTGCTTGATGGAGGTGAGGGGGCTGGCGCCGGTGCCGCCATCGTGGCCGCTAATCAGGACTACGTCGCTCTTGGCCTTGGCCACGCCGGCCGCCACCGTGCCCACGCCGATTTCAGCCACCAGCTTGACGTTGATGCGGGCGCGGGGGTTGGCGTTCTTTAGGTCATGGATGAGCTGCGCCAGGTCCTCGATGGAGTAGATGTCGTGGTGTGGCGGCGGGCTGATGAGCCCCACCCCCGGGGTGGAATGGCGGACAGCGGCGATCCATGGGTAGACCTTATGGCCCGGGAGCTGTCCGCCCTCGCCGGGCTTGGCGCCCTGAGCCATCTTGATCTGGAGCTCATCGGCGTTCACAAGGTACTCGCTGGTGACGCCAAAACGGCCGGACGCCACCTGCTTGATGGCGCTGCGGCGAGAGTCGCCGTTGGGGTCGGGCACGTACCGGCGCCGGTCCTCGCCGCCCTCGCCGGTGTTGCTCTTGCCGCCGATGCGGTTCATGGCGATGGCCAACGTCTCGTGGGCCTCTGCGCTGATGGAGCCGAAGGACATGGCCCCGGTGGCAAATCGCTTGAAGAGGGACTCCACCGGCTCCACCTGTTCGATAGGGATCGGATCCCGGTCCGACTTCAACTCGAACAGGCCGCGCAGGGTGCAAAGATGTTCGCTCTGGTCGTCGACCAGGCGGGAGTACTCCTTGAACTCCTGGTAGTTCCCGGTGCGGGTGGAGTGCTGGAGCTTGAAGATGGTGTCCGGGTTGAAGAGGTGGTACTCGCCATCGCGCCGCCATTGGTACTGGCCGCCCCAGGCAAGCGTCCTCAGGCCGCCATCCCGGTCCGGAAAGGCGCGCCGATGGTTGGCCAGCGTGTCGATGGCGATGGCCTCTATGCCCACCCCGCCGATGCGGGAGACCGTATAGGTGAAATACTTATCGATGAAGTCCTGGCGAAGGCCGATGGCTTCGAAGATCTGGGCGCCGCGGTAGCTCTGGATGGTGGAGATTCCCATCTTGGACATGATCTTGACGACGCCCTTCTTGATGGCCTTCAGGTAATGGGCCACCGCTTCCTCGTAAGAGATACCCTCATCCAGCAGCCCATCCCGCCGCATCTGCCCCAAGGTATCGATGGCTAGCCACGGGTTGACGGCGTCGGCACCGTAGCCGATGAGGAGGGCGAAGTGGTGCGACTCCCGGGCCTCCCCTGTCTCCACTACCAGGCCAGTCCGAGTTCGCTTGCGCTCCCGTACCAGATGGTTGTGCAGGCCGGCGACGGCCAGGAGCGTGGGGATGGGCGCCCACTCTGGGCTCACGCCGCGGTCCGAGAGGACGATGATGTTGGCGCCGTTGTCGATGGCCTCGTCGGCGCGGCGGCAGAGTTCGTCCATGGCCCTTTCCAGCGCCTCGGGCCCGCCGTTGGCTGGGAACAGCATCGGCAACACAGCCGACCGTAGGTAGCCGTCGGTCAGGCTCTTGAACTTGGCCATCTCGGCGTTATCGATGAAGGGCATCTTGAGGCTGATGCGATGGCAGCTTTCCGGCCGCGGGTCCAAAAGGTTGCCCTCAGGGCCGATGGTGGTCCGGACGGAGGTCACGCACTCCTCGCGGATGGCGTCCAGGGGCGGGTTCGTGACCTGGGCGAAGAGCTGTTTGAAGTAGTTGTACAGGAGCTGCGGCTTGTCGGAGAGAACGGCCAAGGCCGCGTCGTTGCCCATGGACCCCACGGCCTCCTCGGCGTTCTTGGCCATGGGGCCCAGGATGTACTTCAGGTCCTCGACCGTATAGCCGAAGGCTATCTGCTGCTCCAAGAGGTCATCCCCCTCGAGCGGTGATGGGGCCGGGGCCTCCGGGAAGCTCTCGAAGCTCTTGAGGTGCTGCCGCAGCCACTCGCCGTAGGGCTTCTCGGTGGCCATGGTGTGCTTTAGCTCGGCGTCGTCCACGATCCGCCCCTCGTCCAGGCGGATGAGGAACATGCGGCCCGGCTGGAGGCGGCCCTTGTACAGGATCCGCTCCGGCTCGATGGGCAGGACGCCCACCTCAGAGGCCATGATCACCAGGTCGTCCTTGGTCACGATGTAGCGGGAGGGCCGCAGGCCGTTGCGGTCGAGGACCGCGCCGATGGTGCGCCCATCGGTGAAGGCGATGGAGGCTGGGCCGTCCCAGGGCTCCATGAGGCAGCTGTGGTACTCGTAGAAGTCCTTCTTCTCCTGGCTCATGGTCTCGTGGCCGTCCCAGGGCTCCGGGATCATCATCATGATGGCGTGATGGATGGGGCGCCCTGCCATGACCAGGAGCTCCAGCACGTTATCGAAACACGCGGTATCGCTGCCCTTTTCGTCGATGATCGGCACGATCCTCTGGATGCCTGAGGTGAGGAGGCCAGAGCCGTCCTCGAACAACGGCGAGCGCAGGAGCGATTCCCTGGCCCGCATCCAGTTGATGTTGCCGCGCAGGGTGTTGATCTCGCCGTTGTGGGCGATCATGCGGTACGGGTGGGCCAGCTTCCAGCTAGGGAAGGTGTTGGTGCTGAACCGGCTGTGGAACATGCACAGGGCACTGGTCATGCGAGGGTCCGAGAGGTCTGGGAAGTACTCCCTGAGCTGCACCGCCATGAGCATGCCCTTGTAGACCAGCGTCCGGCTGGAGAGGCTGGGGAAGTAGAAGGTCTCGGCATCGCGCAGGCCGAACCGCACCAGGTAGTGCTCGAAGCGCTTGCGGATGACGTAAAGCTTGCGTTCGAAGGCGTCCTGGTCTGGGACGTCCTTCCCGCGGCCGATGAAGACGTGGTACATCTCGGGTTCGGCGGCCAGGGCCGTCTTGCCGATAGAGGCGTTGTTGGTGGGCACGCGGCGCCAACCCAGGAGGTGCTGGCCCTCTTCTTCCACCACCAGTTGGAAGAGGCTCATGGCCTGGTGGCGGGCCCGCTCGTCCCGCGAGGCGAAGAACAGTCCGACGCCGTAATGGCCCTTCTCGGGCAAGCGGATGCCCTCGTGGGCGCAGACGTGGCGGAAGAAGTCGTGGGGGAGCTGGATGAGGACGCCCGCGCCGTCGCCTGTGTTGGGCTCGGAGCCAGTGGCGCCGCGGTGGGCCAGGTTTTCCAGGGCGGTGATGCCGTCCTCGATGATCTTGTGGGACTTCTGGCCCTTCAGATGCACGATGAAGCCCACCCCGCAGGAGTCGTGCTCGAAGGCGGGGTTGTACAAACCTTGTGCGGACGGGAGACCCGGCTTGCCCATCAGTCCACTCCCCTAGGCTCTACTTGGAGGCGTCTATGGTGTCTCGCCGGGCGTGGGCGGGCTTGGGCGCAATGGAGCCTGCCCCCCTGTAGCGGGAGTGGGGGGTGTTGGCTGCCCGGTCTTCGGGTTTCCTCATCATCGTTACCCCCATGCGCCCGGATAAATGTAAAGGCCAGTATATCCGTACTGGGTGAGCCTTGTCTACAGCGCGGCGGCGATGGCTTCTGGTTAGACTATAGACGCGCTCGATAGTGGTGTCATTCTACCATTGACCGGAGGGCGTGTCAACGGATTAAAGAAGGGTTCTGCTACTAAATTGCGGCGCGCCGCGCGCGGTGATAGAGCACCGACGGCTGACCTAACGTTCGGCTATTGACTGCAGCCGAATGTGAAGCAGGAATAGCTGGAGTGGTTCCCGTCGTTGCTAGTGTAAACGAAGGTGTACGGCCCGACGTCCGTCTCTCGGTACGCGTGTAGCGTTGTCATGTGCCACTGCGCACGGTCGCAAACGTAGTCGCCGCAAGCTGCCACCCACGCTGTGCCTAGATAGGAGCAGCACAGGTATGAGTAGCTCCATTGCCGGTCGTACTCGACTATGTGCCATCCTAGGTCGTTGTTCCACCCGCGAGTCTCGACGTACATGTACCAGATGACACGCTGTGGATAGCAAGCGCCCCGCGCATTGTGGAACAGCGAAAACGACTGGGCCTCCGCCTCGTACATGTAGAGATTCGGATCCGGGTTTTCCCGTGCCTGTGTGGTCAGGCTCGTGTAGCAATGGTCTACCGCGTAAACGGTGCGGCTCTCTGCCCGCGCCGTGTCCGGGCCGATAAACAGGGGAGGCTCGCGGCCACTATTACAGCCGCTGTCGCCCACGATCGGCGACGACGCCTTCCGCTCACCTTGACGCTATCCTTCGGATGTATCGGTCCACGTGCAACAGGAACTGGTCGGTGGACAGGAAGCGCTCGGTCATCGCGCCCTGAGAAGCATGCGTCGGGGTCACAAAATCGTACAGGAGGGCGAAATATGGGTCGCCGCCGAAGGAGGATCCATCGAGCAGCGGCGGCACGTAGTCCCCGGGGGGCGTCGCGGGAGGCCTCAGAAGACCGAAATGAGATGCGAGGGCGTCGCTGGAAACGCCTAATGCCCCCAACACGATTCCCTCAGCTACTCGCGCCCTTACCCAATCACGATCTGCCAGCGATAGCGCGTCCTTCGTGATGATGATTGCTTTGGTGCTGGAGTCTACATTCCTGACGAGCTCGTCCCAAGAAGATACGGATACTGCTCCCCATGATT
>DAOUAG010000034.1:0-12531 GCA_034433815.1 Dehalococcoidia bacterium
CTCATTGGCTCCCGTATCTCTCCACGTTCTCTAGGTGCTCGCTCAGGGTCTCCGCAAAGGCGTGGGATCCATCTGGCTTGGCCACGAAGTAAAGATAGTTGGTGTCCGCCGGGCTGACGGCGGCCAGGATGGAGTCCAGTCCGGGGCTACAGATGGGCCCCGGCGGCAGGCCCCGAAAGCGGTACGTGTTGTAAGGAGATGCGGTCTCTAGATCAGAACGTGTGAGCCCCTGCTTCCAGTAACCATAAAGCCGGACGCTTTCCGGGCTAGCGATAGCATATTGTACCGTCGGATCGGCCTCCAGAGGCATACCCAGTCTCAAGCGCGAAAGGAACACCTGGGCCATGACGGGTCTTTCCTCAGGCACGCGAGCCTCCCGTTCGATGACGGAGGCCAAGGTTACGGCCTCGTGCAGGGTGAGCCCCAGGTCGGCCGCCTTCTGCTCCACCTCGGCCGGGACGTTTTGCTGGAAGGCATCGAGCATCCTGCGGACGATGTCCTCAGGTTTGTCTAGGCTGCCCACCGGATAGGTGGCAGGAAAAAGGTATCCCTCCAAGCTATCGTCTTGCCCCAGCCCGGCCAGAAACGGGTAGTCGTATAGCCCGGCCTCCGCTGCTGCCAAGAACTCGTCGCGCGGGACGCCCTGCGCAGCGAAAGCATCGGCGATCTCTTGGAGACGCCAGCCTTCTACAACCGTCACGAGCCGGGGGGAAGTTTGGCCGTTGCGAATGCGATACACCACCTCCAGAGCAGGAGAGTGCTGGTTGAACTCGTACTCCCCAGCCTGAAGCATGCGGTCATAGCCCATCAGGGCGACCAGCACCTCGAACTGGGCCGCAGAATCTATCACCGCCATGTCCTCTAGCCTTCTGCCGATCTCCTCGGGGCTCTCGCCGGACTCTATACGCACCCGGACGGCTGGCCCCGGTGTGCTGGCGCGAGGGCGGTAGGGCCCGGCATCGTCAATGACGCCAGGGCTCTGCCAGATCAGCCATGCTGCGGCGCCGGTGCAAACGACTGCGGCGATACTGGCTACTGTGGGCAAGAACCTCATGCTACGCTCTGGCCTGGCTGTCCAGGTAGGCCTGCAGGATGATCGCTGCGGCGGTGGCGTCGTTTGGAGGCGCCGGGTGCCTTCCCCGGCGGCGCCGCTCGTCGTGGGAGCGGCGGCCAGCCTGGACGCTCGTGAGCCGCTCGTCCCATACTCGGACGGGTATGCCCAGCCGCTGCCGCATGGCCTCAACGATCTCCATGACGCGCTGAGCCTGGGGCCCCAGGGCCCCGGTTAGGGACAAAGGCAGGCCCACGACGACCTCAGCCGGCGCCTGCTCATCTACGATGCGGAGGACCGTCTCTAGGAGCCCCCCTTGGACCGGTACCGTGGCCACCGGTACTGCCACCCTCAGTCCGGTCTCAGCGGCGGCCACGCCCACGCGACGCTCGCCAAGATCTAGGCCTAGGATCCGCATCTAGGCTCCGCCCGAGAGCATGCGCCGCACCGTTGCTTCCACAATGGCCAAGGCTTGGTCCAACTTTGACGCGTCCTTGCCCCCGCCTTGGGCCATGTCAGGCCGCCCGCCGCCTCCCCCGCCCGTCACCGCGGCCACCGCGCGGAGGATATCGCCGGCCTTCGGCCCTCGCTTGACGACATCGGGCGTCACGATAGCAACGAACTGGGGACGCCCATCGATGACGCTGGCCAGCACGGCCACGCCAGAACTCAAAGCTTTGCGCACGGCATCCCCGTAGTACCTGAGGGCTTCAGCGGTTGGCGCCTCCACGCGAGCCGCCAGAACGCGGACGGGCTCCCCACCGGGGCCGTCCACAGTTACCGCGTGGCGCACGAGATCGGCGGCCGCTGGGGCCGAAGCCAGGGTGCGCTGCATCCGATCGAGGCGTTTCCGCATGGAATCTAGTTCTCCGACGAGGGCGCGGACACGGTCGGCAACGCTCTCGCGCGGGGCGCCCACCATGCGAGCGATCTCCTCTAGCGCCTGAGATTGGCACCGGATGTACTCCTCCGCAGCGCGGCCCGTTAGCGCCTCCACGCGCCGCATTCCCGAGCCGATGGACGACTCGCTAGTGATGACCATCACACCGATATCGCCGGTGCGCTGGCAGTGGGTGCCTCCGCAGAGCTCAGCGCTGAACCGCGGAACCACCGTGTTCACCTCAACGACGCGTACGCGCTCACCGTACTTCTCGCCGAAAAAGGCCAAAACGCCTTCAGTCATAGCCTCGCTGAAGCTGGTCTCGCGCGTATGCACCGGCACGTTCTCGCGTATCTTTTCGTTCACCAGGCGTTGCACTTCGGCGAGCTGCGCAGGACTGACGGCCTCCGTATGGGTGAAATCGAAGCGGAGGCGATCGGGCGCCACCAGGGAGCCCGCCTGCCGGACGTGGCTCCCCAGCACCTTGCGCAGGGCCGCGTGTAGAAGGTGCGTGGCCGTATGATTACGCATCGTGTCAGCCCGGCGCTGGGCGTCGACCCGTGCCGTCGCGGCCTCGCCCACCGCCACCGATCCCTCTACCAGACGCCCCTTGTGGACGATGAGGCGCTCCGCCACCCGCTGGGTGTCTTCGACAACGATGCGCCCACCCGACGTCAAGATCTCGCCCTGATCTCCCACCTGGCCGCCGCCCTCTGGGTAGAAAGGGGTTGACGCCAGGATCACTTCCACCTCGGCAGGAGCGAAAACTGACGCGACGGATTCCAAGCCCACGCCTTTGTCCGCAGAAGAGGGGCGGAGAAGCGCCACGACCTCCGTTGATGTCTCCAATTCTTCGTAACCCGTGAAAACACTGGGCTCCGGTGTCAGCGAGGCGTAAAGGGCGTCCGCCGCCACAGCGGCTGCCCCCGTCGCGGCGGCACGAGCCCGCTCCCGCTGCCTCTCCATCTCCGCCTCGAACCCGGCCTCGTCCACAGTCAGGCCTTTCCCCGCCGCGATCTCGCGAGTGAGCTCCACCGGGAAGCCGTAGGTGTCGTGCAACAGGAAGACGTCTGGGCCAGGGATAACACCACGCCGCTGGTGCTTTTGGATGACCTCGTCAAGCATATCCAGGCCCCGCGCTAAGGTTTCATCAAACCGGCGCTCTTCGGGAGAGAGGATCTCCGCCACGAAGCGCCGCTGTCGCTCCAGCTCCGGATAGAAGGGAGCCATCGATTCGATGACGGCCTCCGCAAGGGGCACCATTATCGGGCCTTCGATCCCCAAGGCCCGGCGCCCGAAGTACACGGCCCGCCGCAACAGCCGCCGCACCACGTATCCCCGCTCCTCATTGGAGGGCACCACCGGCGTCCGTTCATCGCCGACGAGGAAGGTGACGGCCCGGGAATGCTCCGCGACGATGCGCATGGCCCGGTCAACCGCCTGATCACGCCCGTAGCGGCGCCCCGAAAGGGCTTCCACCCGCCGGACGATGGGTTGGAAGAGATCCGTCTCGTACACTGACGGTCGGCGGTCCTTGGGCCAGCTTGGATCCTGATAGAGAAGCACCGATGCTATTCGCTCCAGGCCGGCGCCCGTATCGATGTTCTTGGATGGTAAGGGTGTGCGCTTCAGGCCATCACAGTAGAAGGCCATAAAGACCAGATTCCAGATCTCCAGAAATCGTCCACAGTCGTGGGAAGGCTCGCACTCTGGGCCGCAACCGAAGCGCTCACCGAAGTCGTAATGGATCTCAGAACAGGGGCCGCAAGGTCCGACGTCGCCGGAAAACCAGTAGTTGTGCTCTTCCGCGTAACGGCGTATGCGTCCCTCCGGCACCCCCACCTGGCGCCAGAGGTTGTACGCCTCATCGTCATCCAGGTAGACGGCCGTCCACAAACGCTCTGTGTCCAA
The DNA here is from genome assembly GCA_034433815.1 of Dehalococcoidia bacterium. GTDB lineage: Bacteria > Chloroflexota > Dehalococcoidia > SM23-28-2 > RBG-16-64-32 > DAOUAG01. Next base: position 3,843 of record DAOUAG010000034.1, read on the forward strand.
CTTCAGGACGCCCGTGACGAACTCCCAGGCCCACGGGATCGCCTCGGCCTTGAAGTAGTCGCCTATGGAGAAGTTGCCCAGCATCTCGAAGAAGGTCAGGTGCGAGCCATCGCCTACTGAGTCGATGTCGCTGGTACGGAAGCATTTCTGCACCGTTGTCAAACGACTGTGCGGAGGCACGGCCTGACCCATGAAATAGGGCTTGAACTGCACCATGCCAGCGCTGGTGAAGAGGAGGGTCGGATCCCCCGCGGGCACGAGGGGAGCGCTAGGCATGCGGCGATGGCCCCGCTCCTCGAAGAAGCGCAGAAAGGATTCGCGAAGCTCGTGAGCGTTCAATCCGGTTTGGATTATATCGTGCCGGCGTTCCTTACCGCTGTTCAACCAGGGGCCGCTGGGGCACCTATCCGGGGCAGAGCACGCCTTGACAGCCTGCCTGAAGCGCTCCTAACATGATCGTGTAAGGCCACCCGAAATGAGCTGAGGCTCTTTGAACGCCGACGAACCTCCCGATACGCATTTATTCTTCCTGCGTCCTGTTTTCCAACGCATCGGCCCCGGCCAGCGTCTAATTGGCAGGGTGTCATCGCTCTTGTTGTTGCGCTTCTCCCCGGAAGGCTAGACCGCATGCTTCGCGCTATCTCTGCCCGGGCGCGCCGGGCAAGGGACCGACACGTTATCTGATGGCCGCAAGGAACCCCCAGGGCGGACGTAGGCAAGCGGCCGCCGATCCCCTTACGAACCTCCGGGCCCAGATCGAGGGGCGACTGGACGAATGCGCCCGGCTCATGGCCAAGGGCGTTGAGATCGTCGACCCCATGACCACGTACATCGCGCCAGGGGTGCAGATAGGCGCCGGCACTGTCATCTTTCCGAACACCACCATCTCCGGCTCTTCCCGCATCGGCCGACGCTGCCGGATAGGGCCCAACACCGTGATCGCGGACTCACGGCTCGGCGACGACGTGACGGTGCTGGCTTCGGTGCTAGAGGGGGCAACCGTTAAGCCGGGCACCGGCATCGGACCCTTCAGCCACCTGCGGCCCGGGACCCGCCTGGAGGCAGACGTGCACATTGGAAACTTCGTCGAGGTCAAGGCGTCGCGCCTGGGCCGTGGAACGAAGGTGGGGCACTTCAGCTACATCGGAGACGCCAGGGTGGGCGCCGGTGTCAACATAGGCGCCGGAACCATCACCTGTAACTACGATGGCACCCGCAAGCACGTCACCGTCATCGAGGACGGTGCTTTCATCGGCAGCGACACCCTGTTGGTGGCACCGGTACGGGTGGGCAAAGGGGCCACCACCGCCGCGGGTGCAGTGGTCACCAGCGATGTGCCAGAGGGCCAGCGCGTGGCAGGAGTCCCAGCGCGGCCCTTGAACGCCACAAAGCACGGCAAGCAGGGACGCAAACGGCATGGATAGCCACCTCATCACCGCGCTAGCGCTGCTCCTTCTTGGGGCCCTGGCCTACGTCATACTGACGGGGGCAGAGGCCGGCGTGATTGCTGGCGTCCGGGAACGGGCCCTGAGGGAGCCTGCCGAGTCCAGGGTGGACGCTTTGCGCCGGTTTTACCAGGACCGGCAATTAACCCTATCCTCTCTCGCATTCGCCAGGAACCTGGCCTTGGTGGGCATGACCGCCGTCGTCGTCTTCGTCATCATGCGGGAATGGGACGATTCCTGGCCCGTCCTCTTGTTGGCCACACTGGCTACGGCCAGCGGCACGATGCTCTTGCAAGCGTTGCCTCGTGCCATTGTGGCCCGGGAGCCAGAACGATGGCAGGCTACAATGCGCCCGTTGGTGGGGTTCATCCGCAGCCTTTTCCGATGGCCGGTCATGTTGCTGGATGCGCCGATGGGCGCGGTGGTGCGGACGTGGCAACGCCGCCAGCCCGCCGCCGGCATAGGGGCCGAGGAGTTGATCCTGATCACAGAGATGGAGCAGGCTGGCGCCGCCCTCCAGGAAGAGGAGCGGCAGATGATCCGGGGCGTCATGGAAATGGAGTTCACCACGGTGCGGGAGGTGATGGTGCCCCGCACCGACATCATCGCCCTGGACATCAGCGAGGGGTTCGACCGGCTGGCGCAGGTCATGGTGGACAGCGGCTACAGCCGCATCCCGATCTACGAGGGGAACATCGACAACATCGCCGGCATCGCCTACGGCAAGGGGGTGCTAAAACACCTCGCCAAGGGCACCCGCCCTTCCTCCCTTCGGGAGATCATTAGGCCCGCGCATTTCGTTCCCGAGAGCAAGAAGGTACATGAGATGCTGGCGGAGATGCGCGAAAAGCAGCTCTCCATCGCCATCGTGGTGGACGAGTACGGCGGCACGGCAGGGTTGGTGACCATCGAGGACCTCCTGGAGGAGATCGTCGGTGAGATCCGCGACGAGTTCGACATTCAGGAGCAAGAGGTGCAGCTACTGACGGCCAACGACGCCATCGTCGACGGCCGCGTGAGCATCGATGACCTGGCGGAGATCTTCGACGTGGAGATCCCCAAAAACGACTTCGACAGCATCGGTGGGCTGATCGTCAACGAGCTGGGGCGCATGCCCAGCGTGGGCGACCACGTGCGGGTGAACGGCATCAGCTTGCGGGTGTTGAGCGTCGCCGGGCGGCGCATCAAGAAGGTTCGGGTCACCCGGATCGTAGACGAAGGCACCAGCGCCGACGCGCCAGCCGCCCAGTAGCCAACGTCTATCGTGAGCGACCGCGCTCCTTTGGTGAAGAGGACCTCCGTATGCTATCATGGCCGCCTGAGATGACGGCTCCCCAAGGGACGGACCCAGAGGAGGCCAAGTACTGGGTCGCATTCCATCGCATCCCCGGTCTGGGGCGGGTTCGCTACTTAGCCCTGCTCAGCCGGTTTGGCTCCTTGGCGGAGGCCTGGAAGGCGGGGCCATCGGACCTACGGGCTGCGGGGCTGGAGGATCGGATCGTCCGGGCCATAATCGCAGCGCGGCCCGGCATCGAACCCGATGAGGAGATGGAGCGCCTGCATCGCGCCGGCGTGCGGGCCCTTTGCTGGAACGATTCCGCATACCCGCCCCGCCTGCGGGAGACGGAAGACCCGCCGCCGGTCCTCTACGTCCGCGGCGAGCTACGGGAGAGCGACGAGTGGGCCGTCGCCGTGGTGGGCACCCGGCGGCCCACGCCGTATGGGCGCCAGGTGGCAGAGGAGATCTCCAGCCAACTGGCGCACAACCGTATCTGCGTCATCAGCGGCCTGGCGCGGGGCGTCGACGCCATCGCCCACCGGGCAGCCCTACAAGCCGGCGGTCGAACTATCGCCGTTCTGGCCTGCGGACTGGACATCGTCTATCCACCGGAGCACCTTCGGCTGGCCCGCGAGATAGTCGACAACGGCGCGTTGGTCAGCGACTACCCCCTCGGCACTCAGCCCCGGGGCGACTACTTCCCTAGGCGCAATCGTATCCTTTCCGGGATGAGCCTCGGCGTATTGGTGGTGGAGGGCGATCTGAAGAGCGGCGCGCTCATCACGGCACGGTTTGCCGTCGAACAGAACAGGGAGGTGTTCGCCATCCCCGGCAGCATCTTCTCGCCGCAAAGCCGGGGCACCAACGCGATAATACAGCGCGGGGAAGCGAAGCTCGTTCAGAATGTAGAAGATATTCTGGAGGAGCTAAACCTAACGATGGTGCCGCAACAGTTGGAGATGACGCAGCTCGTGCCGGCGACTGATACGGAGGCCGCAATCCTGCGTCACATATCGAAGGAGCCTGTGCACGTTGACGAGGTTTGCCGTCAAAGTGGGTTGCCGGTGGCCACCGTGAGCAGCTTGCTGGCAATGCTCGAGCTAAAGGGCCTGATTCGCCAGATGGGCCCGATGGCTTACGTGCGAGCCCGCTAGAGTGAGAAAGCGCGAGAAGGTGACGATTGCCTAAGAGAGGGACCACAGCCAAGAAAAGAAGCTCCGGCGCCGACGATGGCCAGGACCGGAGCCTCGTCGTCGTCGAGTCCCCTGCCAAGGCGCGTACCATCTCCCGAATCCTGGGCTCCAGGTATGAGGTGCGGGCCTCCGTTGGGCACGTGCGAGACCTGCCCAAACGGGACCTCGGGGTCGATATCAAGGACGGCTTCCGTCCCAAGTACGTCGTGCCCAAAGAGAAGGCCCGCACTGTGCGGGAGATCCGCGAAGCCGCTCAGGGCGCCAGCGCATTGTATCTGGCTACGGACCCTGACCGGGAGGGCGAGGCGATCGCCTGGCACATCCTCGAGGCCGCCAAGTTGAGGGACGTGCCCCACCGGCGGGTCGTCTTCCACGAGATCACCCCCGAGGCCGTGCAGGAGGCGTTCCGCCACCCCCGCGACATCGACATGCATCTGGTGGACGCCCAGCAAGCCCGGCGGGTCGTGGACCGCCTGGTGGGCTACCGCTTGAGCCCATTCCTCTGGCGGAAGATCCACCGCGGGCTCTCGGCCGGCCGCGTACAGTCGGTGGCCCTTAGGCTGGTGGTGGAGCGGGAACGCGAGATTCAGGCCTTCCAACCCCAGGAATACTGGGTTATCGAAGCCCAGTTGGAGAAGGAGGGAGCCCCGCCTGCTTTTCGCGCCAAGCTTGCCGGTTACGCAGGACAGCGGCGCAAGCTGGAGGTTCGTGACGCGAAGGAGGCCGAGCGTATCGGCGCACAGCTCCGTTCATCCAGCTATCGTGTCCTAGGCGTCGATAGGAAGCAGCAGCCGCGGAAACCCCCGCCGCCCTTCATAACTAGCACCCTTCAACAGGAGGCCTCCCGCCGCTTAGGGTTCCCCGCCAAACGCACCATGGCTGTGGCGCAACGGCTGTACGAAGGGGTTCCCCTGCCCGAGGGCGAGGTCGGGCTCATCACCTATATGCGCACCGACTCCACGCATGTCGCCACCTCCGCCCTCGAAGAGACCCGACGCTTCATCGCCCAACGCTTCGGGAAGGAGTTCTTGCCGGCTGCGCCGCGGCGATACCGCGAGAAGGTCAAAGGCGCCCAGGAGGCCCACGAAGCGATCCGCCCCACCAGCATCCTGCGCGAGCCTGAGTCCCTGCGGCGACATCTCAAGCCCGATGAGTACCGCCTATACAAGCTCATTTGGCAGCGCATGGTGGCCAGCCAGATGTCGGATGCCATCATGGACGTGACGAATGCCGACATCGAGGCTACGCCCCGAGACGGGGACTCCCGTTACCTCCTTAGGGCGACCAACACGCAGATGCGGTTCCCGGGATTCCGCCAGGTGTACGAGGAGGGCCGGGACGACGGAGAAGAAGAGGATCTGGGCAAGAATCCACTGCCCGAGCTCTCTCCTGGCGATCCTTTGCGGCTGGTGGACCTCGACCTCCAGCAGCGCTTTACGGAACCTCCCCCTCGGTACACGGAGGCCACCCTGGTGAAAGCGCTGGAAGAAAAAGGCATCGGTCGCCCCAGCACCTACGCGCCAACGATGTCCACCATTCAGGAGAGGAACTATGTGGCCAAGGAGGGTCGCTACCTCAAGCCAACGGAGCTGGGTTTCGTAGTCAACGATATTCTAGTAAGCAGCTTCCCCGATTTCGTGGACGTGGGGTTCACGGCAGAGATGGAAGATGAGCTCGATCAGGTGGCTAGCGGGGAACGCCCGTGGCAAGAGGTGGTGGAGAGCGTCTACCTTCCCTTGGAAGATGCCCTGGCAAAGGCGAAGGCCGAGGTCCCGCAACAGGTGGAAGACGCCGGCGAGGCATGCCCAGAGTGCGGCAGGGCCCTCGTCATCCGCTGGGGCCGCCGCGGCCGCTTCCTGGCTTGCAGCGGCTACCCCGAGTGCCGCTTCACTAGGCCGCTGGAGAGTCCAGAGGAGGCGGTAGCTGAGACTACGGACGAGAAGTGCCCCCAGTGCTCGGCACCCATGGTGGTAAGAAGCGGACGATTCGGCAAGTTCCTGGCCTGCTCCAACTACCCTCGCTGCAAGGGCAGCAGGCCTATGGGTACCGGCGTACGATGCCCCCAGGACGGCGGGCAGATCGTGGAGCGCAGGTCCAAGCGCGGCAAGCTGTTCTTCGGTTGCGAGAACTACCCGAATTGCGATTTCGTCCTCTGGAACCGTCCATTGCCACAGCCCTGTCCCAACTGCGGCGGGATCATCACGGCGGCCCGGGGCGACAAGGCGCGTTGTACCACCTGCGGCTGGCAAGGGGAAGCGCCCCAGGGCGCGCCCGCTACCGAGGCCGCCGCAGTACCCTGATACGCGCCCGTTAATCCGGGTCGCGCCGCCGCGTTCTACCTAGCGTGAGGGAAAGACAAGACTCCAAAACGGACCCGCCGGGCGCCCACCTCGTCGAGGCGTATTTGCGATATCTCATCGCCGAAAAGAACCTCTCTTCCTTCACCCTGCGCAACTACCGGAGCGACCTAATGGACCTAGCGCGCTACCTGCACGAAAGCGAGGGGCAGGACCTGCTGCACCTCGACCGCCAAGCCTTCCGCCGCTACCTGGCGAGTCTGCGGGAGAAGGGCTACGTCACCGCCAGCCTGACGCGCAAGGCCAGCACCGCGAAGGGCTTCTATCGCTTCCTGGTGCGGGAAGGAAAGCTGGACGCTAACCCCCTGGCCGCTGTCTCCGGGCCCAAACGCGAGCGCCGGCTGCCCACGGTTCTGGACAAGGGCGACCTCACGGCCCTCATCGAATCGGCCTGCGAAGAGACGCCCCAGGGCCTACGCAACCGCGCGCTACTGGAGCTGATGTATGCAGCGGGCGTCCGCCTGAGCGAGGTGGTGGGACTGGACATTCGGCATGTCGACCTGGACGAACGGCGAGTACTAGTGCGGGGCAAGGGCAACAAAGAGCGCATAGTCCTTTTTGGAGAGCCGGCGTCCAAAGCCCTCGCCCGATATCTGACCGAGGGGCGGCCGAAGCTGGCCTCGGGGGCGGAACCCGCCCTTTTTGTGAACCGGGACGGCAAACGGCTCTCCGGCCGCTCCGTCCAACAGATCGTGCGGCGTCACGCCCTCAAGGCAGGCCTGGACAAGCGCGTCTTCCCCCACCTGCTACGGCACTCTTTCGCCACCCATCTGCTCGACGGCGGCGCCGAGCTGCGGGTAGTGCAGGAGCTCCTGGGCCACGCCAGCGCCTCTACAACCCAGATCTACACCCACGTGACGGAGGAACGTCAAAGGGAGACGATGGAGGCGGCTCGGAGGCGCCTGACGGAGATCATCCTGAAGGGACGTCGAGGCAAGGGCAGCGCCTGAGGCGGCAGTTGCCTCCCACAGGCTATACTCTGGGCATGAGCATGCGCATACTCCTGATCAACGGGCCGAACCTTAATACCCTGGGCGCCCGAGAGCCGGAACACTACGGCCGTGTCACCCTGGCCGAGGTGGAGGAACGCGCCCGCACTCGGGGTCGCGAGCTGGGTGCAGAAGTAATCTGCTTCCAGTCCAACAGCGAGGGGGAGATCATCGACTTCCTGCAAGAGCAGGCGCCCTCGGCCGCTGGCGTCATCATCAACCCAGGGGCGTTCACCCACTACAGCATCGCCATCCGTGATGCTCTCGTGGCCAGCAAGCTGCCCGTGATAGAGGTACACATATCGAACATCTACGCCCGTGAGCAGTTCCGCCACCATTCCGTCATCGCTGATATCGCCCTGGGACAGATCAGCGGGCTCGGCTGGCGGGGCTACCTGGCGGCCCTCGATGCCCTGGTGAGCATCCTAGAAGAGGGGGTGTGATGTCGGAAGACCGGCTGGCCCGCCTGCGCAGACGCATGGCGGAGGAGGGCCTGGATGGGTTCCTGGTGGGCTCCCCCGTCGAAGACATCTTTCACACCCACGGGGCCAACCGCCGCTACCTCTCTGGCTTCACCGGATCCACGGGGTGGCTGCTGGTAACGTTGGATGCGGCCTTCATCGCTGTGGACTTCCGCTATTTCGAGCAGGCGCAGCGAGAGGCCCCCGCCTTTTCCTTGTTCCAAGCCAACGGTGGTATCGAGAAATGGTTCGCGCAGTTGGTGGGCGAGGCCAGCCTGGCGGGGAAACGCATCGGCTTCGAGCCGGGTGACGTCTCCGTCGCCGCCCTGCAGTCCATGCGCAAGGCTCTGGCTGCCATCCCTGCGGCCGAGCGGCCGAAGCTGTCGCCGGCGCCGCCCCTCGTCTCGCAGCTCCGGGCGGCTAAGGACCCGGAGGAGGTGGCCGCCCTCCAACGGGCGGTCGACCTGGGCGATGAGACCTTCTCGGCCGTCGCCAGCAGGATCGAACCGGGGTGGACGGAGAAGCGCGTGGCGTGGGAGATCGAGAGGTACGCCCGTGAGCACGGCGCCGAGGGGATGTCTTTCCCGACCATAGTTGCCGCCGGGCCTTGGGGGGCCATGCCCCACGCCCAGCCTCGCGATCACCCCATCCGCGAGGGCGAGCCCATCGTCATCGATATGGGGGTCGTTGTAGACGGCTACTGCTCCGATCTCACGCGCACCATCGTGCTGGGAAGACCTGATCCGCAGTTCTACAAGATCTACGACATCGTCCTGACCGCTCAGAGGACAGCGGAGGAGCTGATCCGCACAGGCATGACGGGGGAAGAGGCTCACATGCTGGCCCACAACGTCATCGCCGAGGCGGGCTACGGCGAGAACTTCGGCCACGGCCTGGGCCATGGCGTCGGCCTCTTGATCCACGAGGCACCCCGGCTGGCCAAGGCCTCGAAGGACGAGCTGGTG
>DAOUAG010000035.1:0-4212 GCA_034433815.1 Dehalococcoidia bacterium
AAGTACGTGGACGTCGTGACGGGCGATGGCCCGACTCCTCAAGAGGGCCAGATAGTCGTCGTCCACTACGTGGGTAAGATCAAAGGGGGCGACGTATTTGACAGCACCGTAGACCGGGGACGGCCCTTCGGGTTCCAGTTGGGCAGCGGCCGAGTCATCAAGGGTTGGGAAGAGGGCGTGGCCACGATGAGAGTGGGCGGCCGGCGCAAGCTCCTCATACCGCCCAGCCTGGGGTATGGTGAGCAGGGCTCGCCACCTGCCATCCCCCCCAACGCCACGCTGGTGATGGATGTGCAGTTGGTGGACGTGCGCGAGCCGGCGCCAGAGTCGCCCCCGCCCGTGAGCGGCACGCCGGTCACCACACCCAGCGGCCTCCAGTACATCGACATCCGGGAGGGCACAGGTCCTGTCCCCCAGCCGGGGCAGAAGGTGACAGTGGAGTACACCGGCTGGCTGGCCGACAGCCAGACCAAGTTCGATTCTTCCATCGATAAGGCCAGCCCGCTCTCGTTCCTCTTAAGCCGGGGCCAGGTGATCGCCGGCTGGGACGAGGGCGTGGCCTCCATGAAAGTGGGGGGCAAAAGGCGGCTCATCATACCCCCTGAGCTGGCGTACGGGGCCTCCGGCGCGCCTCCAACGATCCCTCCCAACGCCACCCTGATATTCGACGTCGAGCTCCTCGGGGCGGAGTAGCGAGGGCTTTCGGCGGGCCGGCTGGGCGGGCGCTATACTAGTTCGAAGGGGACGCACTACCAGCCTGGCAATAGAGAGAGGAGAGCCACAATGGATAACCTTAAGAGCAACGGCGAGGGCATCGACTACAGCCAGTTCGAGTCAGCCATAGGTCTCAACTGGTACCTCATCGACCCCAACCTGCGAGCTATAGCCGACCGCTACATCGGCCCCGAGGACAGGGAGTGGGCTGAGGAGACGCTGGTGCGTTGGGGCGAACTCTGTGGCGGCCCCCTGGCACGCCGGGCGGAGGTGATCGACCGCAACCCGCCGCGCCTGGAGCGCTACGACGCCTGGGGCAACGAGGTCTGCACCATCGTGCATCACCCCGACGCCATCGAAAGCAAGCGCGACATATGGAACGAGGGCCCCCAGGGGCTATCGGCGCGCCGGGGAAAGCCCATCCCTTCGGTGCTGGGTTCGGCCTTCACTTACCTTCTCAGCCAGTGCGACACCGGCATGGTCTGTGCCACAGGGATGACTAGTGGCGTCGAGCTGTTGGTCTCGCGCTGGGGCTCGCCCGAGGTCAAGGAGAGGGTGCTGCCGCACCTCCAGTCGCCCACCTTCGAAGGCTCCTGGGATGGAGCCATGTTCATGACGGAGATCCGCGGCGGTTCCGATCTCGGCACCAGCGAGACGGTGGCCCGCCAGGACGGCGACCGATGGTTGCTCAACGGCTCCAAGTGGTTCTGCTCCAACGTTGACGCCAAGGCCATCGCTACACTGGCCCGGCCCGAGGGGGCCGAGCCCGGTGTCCGGGGTCTGGCCCTCTTCCTCGTGCCCGCCGAACGCGCCGACGGCACCCGGAACGGCATCCGCATCAAGCGACTGAAGGACAAGCTGGGGACGCGCTCAGTGCCCACGGCCGAGATCGACTTCGTCGATGCAGAGGCTTACATCCTGAGCAACCCCAATCGCGACGCCGGCTCCGAGGCGCGGGGCCTCAACCGCATGATGAGCATGGTGAACGGGTCGCGCTTGGGGGTGGCCACGATGGGCCTAGGCATCATGCGGCGCTCCTTCTTGGAGGCCGCCATCTACGCCGCCCACCGCACGGCGTTCGGCCGGCGTCTAGACGAACTGCCCATGGTCCAAGAGACGCTGGTGCAGATGGTGGTGGCCCTCGAGGGCGCATCTTCCATGATCTTCGAGGCGGCATCCCTGGCCGGCGCCACCGGCGACGAGAAGGGCCGCCGCCTCTACCGCATCCTGGTTCCCCTGGCCAAGTTCCGCGGCGCCCGCGGCGGCCTCGAGCTGGCCAGCCAGGCCGTGGAGATCCTGGGTGGCAACGGATACGTCGAGACCTGGCCCATGGCTCGCCAACTGCGCGATGCCCAGTGCCACACCATCTGGGAGGGCACCGAGAACATCATCTGCCTGGACGTTCTGCGCTCCATGGCGAAAGAAAACGCCCATGACGCCCTCCTGGACCGCGTGGACCGGGCCCTGGCGGGCGTCGAGCACCCAGCCTTGGCCCAGCTCAAGGACGCGGTGTTACAGGCCCGGCGAGATGCCCAGGAGATGATCCTCTTCCTGGCCAGGGCGGACGCCGATCTCCGGCAGCTCCACGCCCGGCGCGTGACCACCTTCCTATCCGACCTCATGCAGGCATCGCTCCTCCTGGAGGCCGCGCAGGAGGAGATGCGAAAGACAGGCTCAGCCCGCAAGGCGGCCGTCGCCCGCTTCTTCATTCGGGACCGGCTCCTGGCGGCGCGCAGCGGCCCCATGCGGGCCATCAGCGACGATCGTTCCGTCCTGGACCTCTTCGCCGCCGTTACCCGCTATCAGCCGCTGCCGCTAGAGGCCCTGCCTACCACGGTATGACCAGATGCGCCCGAAGGCCGATCGCACGGTCGCATTGGACAGGACCGACCGGCGCCTGATAAACCTGCTCCAGAAGGGAATACCCCTGTTGGAGCGCCCCTACTTGGAAGCCGCCCGTAGCGTCGGGACGACGGAGGAAGAAGTGATACGACGCCTGCGCCGGCTGCTGGACGAAGGGGGCCTAACCCGCGTGGGGGCCATCCTCAACGCCCCGCAACTAGGGGGAGAGCGCACCCTGGCCGCCGTGGCGGCGCCACCCGAGCGGATGGAAGAGGTCATCGCCGCCATCAACCGCCACCCGGAGGTCTCGCACAACTATGAGCGCGCCCACCACTACAACCTCTGGTTCGTCATATCGTCGGAAGACCCGCAGGCGGTACAGCGCGTCATCAGCGAGATCGAGAGGGAGACTGGCCTCTCTGTCCTCAACCTTCCAACCCTGGAGGAATACCGCGTCGAGTTCTACTACGAGCTGCCGGACGCTGACGAGAACGGCGCCACAGGACACGAGAGATGAAGGAGCGGCGGGAAGGCGTAGGTACGGAGGCTGCCATTAGCCCGGCAGAGCGACAGCTCCTCCTCATCGTTCAGGAAGGGATACCCCTGGCGCCGGAACCGTGGAAGGAGATCGCCCGCCAACTGGGCACCGGCGAGGACGAAGTGCTGGCGATGCTGCGCTCACTCCTGGATCGCCGCATCATCAAGCGTTTGGCGGCGGTGCCCAACCACTACGCGCTGGGCGTCAGGTACAACGGCATGGCCGTCTGGGACGTGCCTGACGAGCGGGTATCAGAGGTTGGAGCGAGGTTGGCGCAACGGGCAGAGATCACCCATTGTTATCGGCGGCCACGCCGTCCCGGTTGGCCCTACAACCTATTCGCCATGGTCCACGGCATGTCCCGAGAGGAAGTCTTGGACAAGGTCCAGAAGATCAACAGAGACGCCGGTCTGGGAGGCTTTCCCCACGAGATCCTCTTCAGCACTCGCATCCTCAAGAAGCAGGGCACCCGCATCCGGTCTGCGCCAACCTCGCGCTGACCCTGGCTTGCCGCCCTTTGGAGGCGCTCCTATACTGGTAGCCATCACGGGACGGACCTGAGGCCCCCTTAGTTCCCTTGCGATAGGGATGGCTCTGTAGCGCTCCTAGCCCCTGGAGGTAGTTATTCGATGAGCACCGAGGGAAACTCCGCGCCGGCTTTCGAACTCGAAGAGCTCCTCCGCCGTCTGGAGGACGCCAGGGCCGCCCTCATGGAGGCGCTGGAGGCCTGCGACCCCGCGGTCTACGACCGGACGGCCGCCAACGGCGATTCCGTGCGTAGCATCCTGGAACGCACGTCCGATGAGGTCAACTTCTACTACGGGCGCCTGGCGGCCCGGGCCCTGAAGCTGCCCCAGCCCCCGTGCTTGGAGAAGGCGGACTTCCTCTCCTTGCGAGAGGCCACGATATCGTTGCAAGTTGCCCACCGGCGCTTCACTAACCTGCTGCACGACCTCGTCCCCGCCGACCTGGACCGCACTGCTACAGCGGAGGATGGCACCACCTACACCCTTCGCCAGATATTGGCGATGGCCGGGGCCCAATACCGGCTCCGCGCCCAGCAGCTTCAGCGCATCGCCTCGGAGGCTGCCCGGACCCGCTAGCACCAACGCCTCGGG
>DAOUAG010000036.1:0-3119 GCA_034433815.1 Dehalococcoidia bacterium
AGGATGAAATCGTTTCCGGTGCCGTGCATCTTGACGAACCGCAAGTTATGTCCTCCTCAGAAAGCGCGTGCTCCAGGGCCGTTTGTCTTCGGCTCTGAGCCCAAGAATTCCTCTGCCAGGGCCAGGGCTTCGGCAGGGGTCTCGACCCATTGTATCCTGCTGTCGGTGTACTTGAACCAGGCGGATTGGTGGCGGGCGAAGCGGTGAGTCGCCCACTTGATGCGCTGGATGGCGGACGGCAGGTCTGTTTCTCCAGCGAGATACTCGCAGATCTCTTTGTAGCCTATGCCGGACATGGACGGGAGATCCCGCGAGTAGCCTGCCGCCAGCAGGGAGCGCACCTCTTCGACGAGGCCGGCTGCGATCATGGCGTCCACTCGGGCGTCGATGCGACGATAAAGCTCTTCCCGCGGCAGGCGAAGGCCGAGAATGAGGGCCTGGAAGTCCGGCGGCTCTTTGGTCCTCCACCAGGAGAAGGGTTTGCCTGTGGCATGGTACACCTCGAGGGCGCGAATCACCCGTCGCACGTTGCGGACATCGATGAAGCGCAACGCATCGGGATCCACCCGCTCTAGCTCCCTGGCTAGCTCCGAACTCGGTTCTTGCTGGAGACGCTTCCGCAGTTCGGCATCGGGCGGAACCCGCGGTACGCGCCAACCCTCCAGGAGGGCCCAGACGTACTGCCCTGTACCGCCGACCAGAAGCGGCTGGCGACCCCGTGACCAGATGTCCGTCAGGGCGCACTGCGCCATCTCCAGCCACCGGCCCAGGCTGAACTGCTCATCGGGTTCCGCGACGTCGATTAGGTGGTGAGGCACAGCGGCGCGCTCCGCCGGGGATGGCTTCGCCGTTCCGATGTCCATTCGCCTGTAGATCTGGCGGGAGTCGGCGCTCACGATTTCGCCGCCGACGGTTTGCGCGATGGAGATGGCCAGGGCCGTCTTCCCCGCCGCCGTTGGACCGACAATGGCGATGAGGCGTCGCATGGGTCTGCAGTGCGCCCGAATGCTAGCTCAGCGGACCGGCTGGCGCGGCTCAGGCAGGCCGCAGCGCTGCGGCGACCTCCACTATGCGGGCAAAGGTCTCCGTCTTCAGGCTGGCCCCGCCTACTAGCGCGCCGTCAACGCCATCGCAGGCCATGAAGTCGCCGATGTTGGAGTCCGTCACGCTGCCGCCGTAGAGGATGCGGGCGGCTGAGGCCGCTGCAGGCCCGAACATGGCCTCGATCTCCCGGCGGATCACCTCTGTTGCGGCCTGGGCATCCGATGGAGTGGCGGCGTTGCCTGTGCCGATGGCCCATACGGGCTCGTAGGCGATGATGAATCCGGTAGGCAGCGCTACGCCTTCAAGGCCGCCTCGAACCTGGCGCACCAATACTGATTCTGTCAGGCCGGCCTCCCGTTCCTGGAGCTTCTCGCCGACGCACATGATGGGCTTGAGCCCCGCCGCCAGCGCCCCTTTGACCTTACGGTTGACCATCTCGTCGGTTTCGCCGAACTGGTGGCGGCGCTCGGAGTGGCCGATGATGACGTACTCAGCGATCTCAGCCAGCATCTGGGGTCCAACTTCCCCCGTGGCCGCCACGTCGTCCTCCCAGTGGACGTCCTGGGCGCCCAGCTTGAGGCTCGATGACTCGATGGCCTTTGCCACAGCGGCCAGATGGATGAAGGTTGGGCAGAGGACTTTCTCGATGTGGTCTATGCCGTTCAGCCGCTCCGCCAGACCGGCTGCCAAGGCCTGGGCGCTCTGCAAGCGCAGGTGGCACTTCCAGTTGCCGGCAATGACTCCTGTCCTTCGCATGGCTGGAATCTAAGCTCCGTACTTCCTGAGGCGGCCGGCGTGGGCCAGGGCCAGGGGCAGCGCCTCCTTGGCCGGAAAAACCCCCAAAGAGCCCTTGAGAAGCGCCACTTCGTTAAACATATCGCATTCATCGGCCCGTATCCAGCGAGAACGGAGGACGAAGGGCACTGGGTGCCAGGAGTGGGCACCGTAGATGGCAGGGGTGGAGTGATCTCCGGCGATCATCAAGACATCCGGGTCCAGATCGGTCAAAGCAGTGATGGCCGCGTCGACCTCCTCGAGTTTGGCCACCTTTCGCTCGAAGTCGCCGTCTTCGCCTGCCGTGTCAGTGTACTTGTAGTGGACAAAGAAGAAATCGAAGCGGCCCCAGTTCTCGCGTAAGACAGTCAGACTGTCACTGATGCTGGGTCCCACGGGCAGGGCCTCCATGCCGACGAGCTTTGCCAGGCCGCGGTACATAGGGTAGTGGGCGATGGCAGCGCAACGAAGCTTGAACACCTCGCGCATCGTCGGCCAGTTGGGGCGTTTGGAGAAGCCCCGCAGAAGCAGCATATTGGCGGGGCGCTTATCGGCGAGGTACTGCTGGGCCCGCTGGACGAAGCGCGTGACGAGCATCGCCGTGGGCTCTCCCTGGGGTGACGTGGCCCGCGGGCGCAGGGGCTCCGCGCCTTCGGTTTGGGGATCGGTGTCGGCGACGGCGTCCGATAGGTTGGGCCCGCGCATGACGAAGACGAAACGGTGCTCGCGGACCGGCTCGACGAAGATATCGACGCCGTCCAGGGTGATCTGACGCAGGCCAGACACCAGCTCTGCACACTGCTCGCTGCTGATCCGCCCGGCGCGGCGGTCGATGATGCGTCCGGCATCATCGACGGTGCAGAAGTTGCCCCGGGCGGCGACATCGGAGGGCCGCAGATCGAAATCGATGCCGACAGCCTCGAGGACGCCGCGGCCGATGTTGTAAACGAGGGGGTCATAGCCGAAGAGGGCTAGGTGCCCGGGGCCGCTGCCCGGGGTGACACCGAGGGCCACCGGTATCGTGAACCCGCACGCACTTTCGCGGGCGATGCGGTCAAGATGCGGCGTGTAGGCTGACTCCAGCTCAGTGCGCCCGGTGTCGGGGTGAGGCAGGCCGCCCAGCCCGTCCATGACGAAGAGGACGATCTTGCTGTCGTTTTCCTGCGACAGCTCCTTGGCCAGCTCAAGATCCATCGTGAGAAAGATTATGCGGTATCAGGTGGGACGTCTGCCAGATGGCCAGGCCCACGGCCAAAACCCCGCTCATGCTGAGGCCCTCGAAGCATGAGCGGTTACATACA
>DAOUAG010000037.1:0-4140 GCA_034433815.1 Dehalococcoidia bacterium
GATCATCGCTCACCTTGTCGAGGCGGAGCGCCTGGCTCAAGAGCAGATCACAGCGATCCTCGACGGTACCCCAGACCCCATTCCGGTGCGTGACGTGGAGGCGGTGATGGAGGACGATGCGCCACGCACCGATCTGGCGGAAGGCCTGGCGCGCTTCGAAAGCCTGCGCGCCCGCACCCTGCGGCTCCTCTGGGGTTTACGAGAGGAGGACTGGCAGCGCCCGGGCCGCCATCCCTACCGGGGAGACCTCACGCCCACACAGATAGCCCGCGAGCTGGCGCACCACGACCTGGAGCACCTTTGGCAGGTGCGTGGCCTGAAAGCGGCCGGAGACGCCCCGGAGCCCTCTTAGGCGCCGCCAGAGGACAAAGACCCGACCGCGGCCAGCAGGCCCTCGGGGTCTTCCACAGGCGCCGAGCATGTCCTCCCCGCGCAGACGTAGGCCGCCGGCGCCGGCTTGGGAGGCAGCGACAGCGCGGCCAAACGCTCTGCGTCCCTCTCTGGGTCCAGCCGCTGCACCAAGCGCCCAGGCGCCTTCAGGCGCAGGGCCGCGCCGTGCAACGGCGCCGCCTCTTTAGCGGAGCCAACGATCCTCACCTGCGGGGGCGGGTTTAAAAACAGGTCCACCGCCCGGGCATACGAGGCAGCGAAGGGGCCAAGCTTCTCGTAGACGCCAGCGAAGGCCTCCAACGTCCTTTGGGCCACGCGCAGATACTCCTCCTCTAGGGTTATGGCGTGGAGCCGGAGGAAGACCTCCGCGCAGAGGGCGTTCTCCTGGACCGACCGCTGGCGCTCCGCTAGCCGGCCGACCCCCTCGGTGGCGTCCCACACATCGTAGAAGCCGCCGCCATCAGGGCTGACGAAACGCTCTACGATGAACCGGGCCAGGGCCATCGCCCGGCCCAGATGTCGGGGGTCACCCGTAACCTCGTAGGCGTCCAGGAAGGCCCGCGCCGCCAGGGCCTGGTCGGCCAAGATACCCGGAGCCCCGGCCTGCTGGCCGTCGTGGTAGCGGTAGAGCCCGCCCTCAGGGGTCTGCATCGTTGTCCACAGGTATTCCAAAGCGGCCACCGCGGCGTCAGCCAGCTCCGGGCGCTCCAACGTCCACGAGGCCTCTAAGTAAGCCGAGGCTGCCAGGGCGTTCCACCCCGCGTAACACCGGCGGTCGATGAAGGGCTCCGGCCGGCCCTCTCGCTCCCGCGCCGTCAGCTTGTAAAACTCCTCGTCCGCGTCCTGAGACCCGTAGAAGAAGCCCCTCTGGTGATCCCGCAGCCGCGACTCCAGGTAGCCGACGACCCGCCTGGCAACTTCCGCTTGAGCCTCATCGCCGCTGATGCGGTAGAGAGACAGGTAGCAACGCAGGAGGCCAGCGTTATCCTCCAGCATCTTCTCGTAGTGGGGTTCGGACCAGTCCCTTCTCGTCGCGTAGCGGAAGAAGCCGCCCCACTCGTGATCGAAGACGCCGCCCCGCGCCATGGCCTCCAGCGTCCTGCGAGCCATGTGCAGCACGTCGGGGTCGCCGGTCCGCAGATGAGCGTGGAGAAGGAGGGCGATGCTATCGGTCTGGGGGAACTTGGGGGCGTCGCCGAAGCCCCCGTACACGGGGTCGTAGGAGTCAGCCACGGTCCGTATTACGGAGGCGAAGATACCCGGCGTCAAAGGGGAAGGCGGGGCTACCCCCAGGCTGGCCCGGCGCTGGCGTAACTCCTGTGCCTTGCGCCCCACCTCGTCGCGATGCTCCCGGTAGTAGGAGCTGACCTCGGCCAGGAGCTCCCGCATCTGCTCCGGAGGCACATAGGTGGTTCCAGCCAGAACCTCTCCCTCTGGCGTCAGAAAGGCCGTCGTAGGCCAGCCACCCATGTTGTAACGGGCGTTGACATCGGGCCGCTGGTCGTTGTCCACCCGCACGGGGATGAACTCGCTGTTGGCCAGCCGTATGACCTCGGGGTCCGAATAGGACGTCTCGTCCATGACGTGGCACCAGTGGCACCAGACGGCGGAAAGGGAGAGGAGGATCGGTTTCCCGGAGCGTTCTGCTTCAGCGAAGGGCTCTGGTCCCCATTCGCGCCAACGGATCTCGTGGGCCCGATTGGGCCTGGGGGAGAAGTGGAAGCTGGTTTCGCCGGACATTCATACCCGCTTTCTAGGCGAGCGCGTCTATGGAGCCGCGCCCGCGTTTGCTTCTAGGGTATCAGAAGTGCGCCGCGCGGCCACTGGGGCGCCCGAGGCGCCTCGGCCCTGACGCCGGCGGCCGGCAGCTCACCCGCGCCTGGGCGCCCCGCATTCCGGCGCACACGCCGCAAGACGCCCGGAACCGCGAGCGTTCGTGCTCTGCGCGCCCCTCAGCGCCCCAGAGAGAGAGCACCCCCGCCGGGGCTTGACAGAGGGGCGTATCATCGGTCAAGGAGTTCGCAATGGCAAGGTTCAGGATTGCCCTGCCGCATCCTTTTCGCGTCCACCTCGGCCTGGTGATTCTTGCGGGCGTCACCGGCATCGCCATCCTCACCGGGCTGCTTATGCGCGAGGTTTTGCAGGACGGCCCCGATACCCAGCCGGCCGGGGTTGGCGGCGGGCCCGTCCCAGCCCCCGGATACCCAACGCGGCTGGCCGAGGGGTACTGGCTGCCGCCTGCTCTCGACCCCGCCAACTTTTCCAAAAAGCTCGAGCTTGATAGGGCGGAGGCAGGGAAGCCGCTCCTCACAGGCACCATCAACGGGTTTCGTTTCTTCGGGCCTGGCGACCCTCTCCCCACGTACCCTTGTGACCCCGCGGAAATCGAACAGGTCTCCCCCAAGGAAGTCGCGATGCCGATTCAGGTGGGGTATGTCCCCCCGGGCACCACCGAGGGAGCGCCCCGAATTCAGGTCTGTCCGGGTGGGAAAATGCAGCTAGCAGTGCGCTTGTTTCAGGTGGCGAGCACAGGCTTCTCGGTGTCTTTCCACGCGAGCGAGCTCGCCCTCTACAACGACAGCATTCGCGCCGGCCGCAACGTACATGGCGCATCGGTGGGCGGCAGTCAGGCTGTTGTAGTCGAACCCCTTGCCGCCGAGGGCTACGGAGAAAGCGTGATCGCCTGGCCGGTGATGGGTGGCTTCATCCGCGTGTACGCCGTGGACATGCCTCTTGACGAAGTAATGAAGATCGCCGAGAGTGTGCGGTTCGAACCTCCGGGCGGACCTGCGGAGCAGGGCGAGAAGGCAGGCGGCTGATCGGGGGCTAACCCTTGGCCGCCGCCACTAACTCCGCCGCCACGTCGTAGCGGCCGAAGGACGGCACGATGTAGACCCCGGCGGCCTTGGCCTTGCACATGGCGATGAAGTCCCGCGCCATGGCCAACCCCTCCCGCAGGCCGCCCTCCTCGCCCGCGCGGCGCATCCGCTCGCGCACGGCCTCCGGCAGGTACATCCCTGGCACCTCGTGGTGCAGGAATTCGGCGTGACGATAGTTAGCCAGGGGCAGGACGCCGACGATGATGGGGCGCTGGAACTTCTTGGCGCCCTCCAGAAAGCGGTCCAACACCTTTTCGTCGAAGACGTTCTGGGTCATGAAGAAGTGGGCGCCCGCCTCCACCTTGCGCCGCATCAGCCGCAGCTCCGGCTCCAACGGGTCGGCGTTCAGGTTGGCCGAGGCGCCGATGAAGAAGTCGGCCTGCCGCCCGATGGACTTGCCGGTGAAGTCTACGCCCTCGTTCAAAAGCTTGAGGAAGCGCATCAGGCCAACGGCGCTGATGTCCCAGACTCCGACGATGTCCGTGTAGCCGCCGACCGATGGCGGGTCGCCCCGCAGGCACAGGATGTTGCGGATCCCCAGGGCATGGGCGCCCACCATATCGGAGTGGATGGCCATGGCGTTGCGGTCCCGCGTGGTGTAGTGCATGACGATCTCGCAGCCCACCTCTCGCTGGAGGATGACGGACATAGCAAGGGGGGACATGCGGATCTTGGCGGTAGGGCTATCGCCCACATTGATGACGTCGGCCCCCGCGGCGTGCAGGAGGCGGGCGCCCTCGATGGCCCGGCGCGCACTCAGCCCGTGCGGCGGATCCACCTCCACCGAGACGACGAAACGTCCCGCGGCCAGCTTGTCGCGCAGCGTTGCGGGCTCGGCGGCCTTCCTGGCTCCGGCGCGCGCGCTCGGAGC
>DAOUAG010000038.1:0-12709 GCA_034433815.1 Dehalococcoidia bacterium
GATCACCTGAAAGGCTACGACCTCGAGACCGTCAGCAAGATCACCACCGTCCACCCGGACTTGATCCGCATGGTGGCCCGTAAGGCCGCCGTCAAGAAGACCAAGATTTTCAGCGGCTGGAACTCCGGAAAGTACTACCATGGCGATCTGATGGAGAGGGCGATGGCCCTTCTCCTGGCTCTGACCGGCAACTGGGGGAAGCAGGGCACCGGCACCCGCTCCTGGTCCGTGTCCGGTTACGACGGGCAGTCCCTGATCAACGTCAAGGGGCGTCCGGGCCAGGAAGCCGCTCGCGAGATATACCGCCAGCTCTTGGGGATGCGCCGCGTTCTCGGCGCCGACGACCCCACCATGACCCTGGAGATGATCCTCAACCGCGCCCAGGAGATGGGCGCGGGACGCATGGCTGGGCAGGGGGCGATGATCCCGCCGGCCTTCCTGTGGTACCACCAGTACGGTTACAAGGAGCGCTGGAACAAGAAGGAGTGGGCTGACCCCAGCATGAAGCGCTCCTTCGATGAGTACTTCCAGGAGGCCATGGACAAGGGCTGGTGGGACAACCATCTGGCCAAAGTTTGGAAGGATGTGGAGCCCCGGGTCCTCTTCGAGTCGGGCGGCAACGTCCTGCGGCGCCACCGGGGCGGCCAGGAGATGCTGCTGAAGCACCTATGGCCTAAGCTCAAGATGATCGTCTCGGTGGACTTCCGCATTAACACCACCGGCCTCTACGCTGACTACATCCTGCCCGCCGCCCAGCACTACGAGAAGCTGGGCAACTCCATGCCCTCCGTTCACCACCTCAACTTCGTCTTCATCGATAAGGCCGTGGACCCGCCCGGCGAGGCCAAGTCCGACCGCCAGATCGGCCTCATGATCGTCAAGAAGCTGGAGGAGCGTGCCAGGGAGCGGGGCATGCTCACCTTCACCAACCGTATGGGACAGACCATCAACCTGGAGGGTGCCTACGCTCGGATGACCCTCAACGGGCAGATGGAGGATGACGAGGCGGAGTTCGACGAGGCCATTCGCGACAACGCCGTCTATGGCATCCTCCCAGAAGGCACGACCCTCCAGACCCTCCGCGAGAAGGGGCATGTGCGATGGACGGGATGGGGCATCATCGGAATGGGCTATGCTCAGGCCTCCACCATCGAGCCCGACAAGACCCACAGCCCCTTCCGCTGGCACGTCGAGGACAAGGTGCCCTACCCGACCCTGACGCGCCGCGCCCAGTTCTACATCGATCACGACTGGTTCCTGGAGGCGGGAGAGGCCCTTCCCACCCACAAGGAGAACCCCAACCACGGCGGCGACCGCTACTTCCGGCTTACCAGTGGCCACCCGCGGTGGTCCATCCACTCGATGAACATGACCAACAACATCATCCTGAACACCCACCGCGGCGAGCCCTTCATCTTCATTAACCCCCAGGACGCCAAGGCACGGGGCATCGAGAACGGGGACATGGTCCGCGTGTACAACGATGTGGCGTCGATGAAGGTCCAGGCCAAGATCTCTCCTGCCTGTCGGCCTGGCCAGATCATCCTTTACAACGGGTTCGAGCCCTACCAGCACCCCGAGTGGCACGCGCAGGGCGACATCGAACCGGGCATGGTGAAGTGGCTGCACATGGCCGGAGGCTATGGCCATCTGAAGTACCGCCCTTGGCACTGGCAACCGGTGCCTGTCGACCGCGGCGTCGGCGTTGACGTCGAGAAGGTCACGTCCTGAGGCGCCGGCAGAAGAGAACGAAGGAGAGGTATCCTATGGCAAGCAACGGCAAGACCGCACACCAAATAGCCTGGGTCTTCGACCTCAACAAGTGCATCGGCTGCCAGACGTGCTCCGTTGCCTGTAAGGTGCTCTGGCCCGAGAACGACGAAGGCACCGCCCACATGTGGTGGATGACGGTGAACACCCAGCCAGGTCGTGGCACGCCTCGGGACTGGGAGAAGATGGGTGGCGGCCGCGACGCCAACGGCAAGGTGATCCTCGGCAAGGTGCCCACGGAGGAGGAGTTCGGCAGCGGATGGGACTTCAACTACGATGAGGTGTTGCGCAGCGGTAAGGGCCGCAGCGCCCACCTCACCAGGATCGCCGGCTCCAAGACCTGGGGGTTCAACTGGGACGAGGACGAAGGCGGCGGCGAATGGCCCAACGCCTACTTCTTCTACCTACCGCGCCTTTGCAACCACTGCACCGACGCCCCTTGTGTCGAGGCCTGCCCCACGGGCGCCATGTTCAAGCGGGAAGAGGACGGATTAGTCCTGCGCAACGAGGACATCTGCCGAGGCAGCCAGCAGTGCGCCGCGGCTTGTCCCTACAAGAAGATCTACTTCAACAAGGTCAGGAACGTGAGCCAGCACTGCATCGGCTGCTTCCCGCGGTTGGAGCAGAACGTGGCCCCGGCTTGCGTGCGCCAGTGCCCCGGTAGGGCGGCGTTCGTCGGCTTCTTGGATGATCCCAAGAGCCCCGTCGCCCGCCTGGTCAACGAGTGGAAGGTGGCTGTGCCCCTGCATCCCGAGTGGAACACCAAGCCCAACGTCTACTACGTTCCGCCCCTGGCGCCTGCGCCGCTGAACCCCGATGGCAGCGTGAACGAAAACCAGGACCGCATCCCACCCGAGTACCTGGAGTCGCTCTTCGGCAAGGAGGTGCACCAGGCCCTGGCCACCCTGAAGGCGGAGTTGGCCAAGAAGCGCGCAGGGCAGGGGTCCGAGATCCTGGACACGCTCATCCTCTACGAGTGGAAGGACGCCCTGGGGCCCTTTACCAGAGACCCGGCAGAGATCGTCTGGAAGTAAGCCTGGACCGCTAACGGAGCCATCCACCAACCCGGCGCCCGAGGCAACCCTCTCGAGAGCCAGAGGAGCGCGGCACCCACCCTCGGGCGCCGGGACACCTTTCGCGTGCCGGGGTTCTGTCTGCCCGCCGGCGGTATAATGTGGCAGCGATGTCCTACTCTTCCTCAGGTGGTGCGCAGGCGGCGCGCTCCGAGGCGTTGCCGCTCAGGTTGGCCATCACGACATTGGGCCTGCAGTGACGGACCAACATGATGGCCTAGCAGCCATCGCCCCTTTTCCCCTCTTCGAGCGCTACCCGGGCCTGGAGCGCACCCTGCCTCGCTTGTCTCTTTGCGAGAGGCCCAGCCCAGTGGCGCGGCTGCGCGATTTGGAGAAACGGCTGGGCTGCGGCCAGGTGTGGATCAAGAACGATGGCCTCTATGGGCGTCTGTATGGCGGGAACAAGCCGCGCAAGTTGGAGCTGATCCTGGCGGACGCCAAGGCCAAAGGGGCCGGCGTCATCATCACGGGAGGGGCCCTGGGCACCAACCACGGCCTGGCCACCGCTCTTTACGGGGTGGAGATGGGATTCCGCGTGGTCCTCCTCTTGACCTACGAGCACCCGACGCCCGAGGTGGCTCGCAACCTCTGCTGGATGCAAGCCGCCGGGGCCGACCTTCGCTACGTTGGCTCGATACCCCAAGCATTCGCCGCGGCGCCTCTGTGCGCGCTGGGCCAGTGCATGGGCCGCCCGCGAAAGGTTCCGTATCTCCTGGGTCCAGGGGCTTCGACCCCCCTTGGCGCCTTGGGCTACGTCAATGCCGCCTTGGAGCTGGCGCAGCAGGTGTCGGAAGGTCTCCTGCCGGAGCCCGAGGCGATCTACGTGCCGCTGGGTTCCGCAGGGACGGCAGCCGGCCTCGCCTTGGGGCTGAAGATAGCGGGGCTGAAGTCTCGGCTGGTGGCTGTCGCGGTGACCCGTGCGCCCACGGCCTGGGCCTTCTCCGTCGTGCGCCTGGCCAACGCCTCGGCCCGGCTACTGGAACGCCGGGCGGGCCAAAAGGTGCCCCGCGTGAGGAGCTCAGAGGTCGCGGTGGACCGCGGGTGGTTGGGCGGCGGCTTCGGGAAACCGCTGCCCGCCGGCCAAGAGGCGATGTCCATGTTGGAAGAGACCGAGGGGCTAAAGCTGGAGCCGGTGTACACCGCCAAGACGGTGGCCGCTCTCATCGGCGCGGCCAGGGATGGTTCGCTACCAGGAACCGTCCTCTACTGGCATACATACAACGCCCTGACAAATGCTCCCAGCTTCGGGCCGGAGGATTGTGAAAAGCTGCCACCGGCTCTGCGGCGGTTCTGCCGCGCGGCGCTGGGTGCGTAGGGAAAAACCCGACTCCCCCATTCGGCCGCTGCCCGATAGCGCCATGGCGCGCTGCGCCCCAGACTGAACGAAGCGAAAGCCGACTGGCAGGAGGGAGGCAGGCGTGACCACATACCTAGACCTGAATAAAGATCTGACCTTCGACGAGCAGAAGGTCAAGGAGCAGGTGCACCGCTTTGGAGTCGAGGTGCTGCGGCCCGCGGCGGCCGAGCTGGACAAGCTACCACCCGAGGAGGTGATCGCACCCGGTTCCGTCCTTTGGGAGGTCTTCAGGAAGGCTTACCAGTTGGGGTTCCACACCTCGGGGTTGCCCGAGGCGCTCGGGGGGGCCAACCTTTCGCCCCTGGCGCGTCACATCCATGCGGAGGAGATGGGCTGGGCCAGCGCCGACTTCGCCATCGCCTTGGGCGTGTCCCCCTTCCCCTTCTCCTTCGCCGCCATGAGCGGCAATCCTGACATAATGCGGGATGTGGTCATGCCCTTCGTCAACGACCGCGAGGGGAAGTACATCGGCTGCTGGGCCATAACGGAACCCCAGCACGGGTCCGATAGCCTCCTAATCGGGCACCACGAGTTCGGTGAGGCGGATGTGGCCTATGACATGCGGGCGCGGGAGGACGGCGACGAGTGGGTGATCAATGGCCAGAAGTCGGCGTGGGTATCCAACGGCACCATCGCCACCCATGCGCTGGCCTTCTTGGGGGTGGACCGGAGCAACGGGAAGGGCAGCGGCGTGGCGCTCATCCCTCTCAACCAGCCGGGCGTCACCAGGGGCAAGCCGCTCAACAAACTAGGGCAGCGAGCGCTGAACCAAGGGGAGATATTCCTAGACAACGTGCGCATCCCCAAGTCCTATATGCTAGTGGCCCCGGAAGGTTACCCCTTCATCATCAATTCGGTGCTGGCGGGGGCCAACGCTGGGATGGGCGCTATCTTCACCGGGACCGCCCGGGCCGCCTTCGAGGAAGGGCTGAACTATGCCCGCAACCGGGTGCAGGGTGGCAAGAAGATCTGCGAACACCAGGCGGTACAACTCAAGCTGATGGACATGTTCATCAAGGTGGAGGCGGCGCGCCAGCTCTCCCGCGCGGCCATGATCTACAACTCGACAACCATGCCTCCCGCCCTGCAATACTCCATCGCTTCCAAGGTGTTCTGCACGCGGGCGGCCTTCGAGGTGGCCAGCGATGCCCTGCAATTGCATGGCGGCATCGGCCTGGCCAAGGACATGCTCATCGAGAAGATCTTCCGCGACGCCCGGGCCGCCCTCATCGAGGACGGCACCAACGAGGTGCTGTCGCTGGCGGGGGCCAGGCGAGTGATCGATAACTACTAGAGGACTGGCAGCCGGAGGGCAGAGAAACGGCAAGCGGCGCCAGCAATGGCGCCGCTCCTGCTTTCAGGACTGAACCGCCTACTTGGAGGCGTACTTCTCCGGGTTGGCGTCGAACTCCTGCTTGCAGCTCTGACTGCAGAAGCCGTAGACCCGGTCGTTGTAGATGGACGAGGCGGCCGTGTTCTGCGGGTCGAGCTGCATCCCGCAGACGGGGTCTTTGGAAGCGTCCTGGCCCAGGATGGCCTGCAGACCTTCCAGATTGAGACTGGCTGTAAACATGCGAACCTCCGAGAGAACTACTGCTATCTCAGTCTACCACATTGCTGGCCCAGTCGGTCAGTAGGGTTCACTACCCATTTCGTGTAGGGATTGGCCCTACCCCATCGCCACCGCGGCTCGGGTGTGCCCTGGCGACGCGGCTGACGGGTCCCCACCAACTACGGCTCCTCGATGACGATGCGGTCGCCTGCCGCTGTATCGCTGCGGGCGGCGATGCCCGCCGGCAGCTCCAGGGCGCTGCGGGCCCCCTTGGCCGCGGCCAGCCGCCAGGGCTTGACCTCGGCTGCCACCTTCACTACCCGCCCCTCCCGGTCGAGAAAGATGACATCGATGGGGAAGCGCATGAACATGCAGTGGATGGACGAGCATGGCTCTAGGAGCAGCCCCTGCCCTTCCGGCAAGGATCGCTGGCCCATGAGCCCCCGGAAGCGCGACCACAGGCTCCGGGCCAGCCGCACTTCCTGCGCGATGACGGTGCCCTTGGTCTCGTTGATGGCGCGCGGCATCTCATCCTCAGGCGTTGCCCAGGGCCGCTGACATCCGCTCCACGGTCTCTATGTACTCGCGCACCATGTCGTAGATCACGTCTCGTGCCGGGCGTACAGAGGTCATGCGTCCCACGATCTGCCCGACGGGGGATCCGGCCAGGTCTTTGGCGCCGGAGCCCTCGACGTGGGCATATCTATAGATGCGGGCCGTCGCCTCCGCGTTTAGCATCCACTGCAACGGCATCGGAAGTGGCCCGGGAGAATCGGGGCTGTCCCAGGCCTCAGTCCAGGCAGTGCGAAGAAGCCTTGCCGGTTTGCCCGATAGGGAGCGAGAACGGACGGTATCGCGGGAGGACGCCTTCAGCAGCTTTTCGACCACCACGGGGTTGGTATCGGCCTCTCGCACGGTCAGCCAGATGGAGCCCGTCCATACGCCATCGGCCCCCAGGGCCATGGCCGCGGCCATCTGGCGGCCGCTGCCGATGCCGCCGGCGGCCAGCACCGGCGTGGGGTGGACGGCGTCCACGACCTCGGGCACCAGCACCATGGTGGTCACCTCGCCTGTGTGGCCACCGGCCTCGTGCCCCTGGGCGACGATGATGTCGGTGCCGGCCTCCTTCTGGCGGATCGCCTGGTGGGTGCTCCCCACGAGGGCGGCCACCAAAACGCCCTGAGAGTGGGCCCGGTCCAAGACGTCCTTGGGCGGCGTGCCCAGGGCGTTGGCCAGGAGTTTGATGGGATGGGACAGGGCGATCTCCACATGCTGTCGCGCCTTCTCGTGGGTCCAGCCCAGCAAACCCTCGGGCTTCGGCTCGCCCTCGGGCAGGGGCGGCACGTTGTAGCGTTCCAATATCCCCTGCACCCATCTCTTGTGTCCCTCGGGGATCGCCTTCTCCAGAGTGGAGAGGTCCCCCTGCATGTAGGACGCCGGCATCACCACGTCGACGCCGTAGGGTCTGCCCTCGACGTGCTCGTCGATCCAGCGGAGCTGCACCTCCAGCTCCTCGGGCGAGAAGGCCAGGGCGCCCAGGACGCCAAAGCCTCCCGCCTTGCTCACCGCAGCTACCACATCGCGGCAGTGGCTGAAGGCGAAGATGGGGAACTCTATGCCGAATATCTCACAGATCCTTGTGCGCATATCCTCTCTCGTTTCTAGCGCCGGGCGGAACCGGCGATGGGTTACATGGCCGTCCAGCCCGCGTCTACGGGCAGCACGGCGCCCGTGATGCACTGCGCCTCGTCGGAGGCCAGGAACAGGGCAGCGTAGGCGATGTCTTCCGGCCGGCTCAGCCGTCTCAATGGGTGCATCTGGGCAAGGGCCTGAAGACTCTGGTCATTGGCACCGGCCCTACGGATGAGGGGCGTGTCGGTCGCCGTGGGGCACACTACGTTGGCCCGGATGTTGTCTGGACCGTAGTCGACGGCTATCTGCCGGGTTAGGCCGACCAGGCCGGACTTGGCGGCGTTGTAGGCGGCGTGGGCGGGGACGGCGACGAGCCCGCCGATGGAGGCTACGCTGACGATGGCGCCGCCACCTTGGCGCTGCATATGGGGGATGGCATGCTTGACGCATAGAAAAGCACCCCGCAGGTTGACCGCCTGAACCCTGTCCCAGTCTTCCAGGCTGGTCTGGGCAGCGCCGCCCATGACCACGATGCCAGCGTTGTTCACGAGGACGTCCAGACGCCCGTATCTCTCCACCGTGGTCTGCACAGCCGCCCGCACGTCGTCCTCATTCGACACGTCGGCGTAGACGAAGGACGCCTGGCCGCCGGCCTCCTGTATGAGCCGTGCCGTCTCGCGTCCGCCCTCTTCATCGCGGTCCACCACGGCCACCTTGGCTCCCTCCCTGGCGAAGAGCTGGGCGATGGCCCGACCCATGCCGGAGGCAGCGCCTGTCACGAAGGCCACCTTTTCGGCCAGGCGGCCCCGGGGGCCCGCCAGCGGATCTCCAACTGTTGTCGCCACTCCGCACCTCCTACGCCCGTGGAGTGTAGCGCACGGGCATATGTTTGATCCCGTTTATGAAATTGGAGCGCAGCCGCTCCACAGGGCCCGCTAGCTCCATGTCTGGCAGGCGCCGCAGAAGCTCTTCGAACATGATGCGCATCTCCAGCCGGGCCAGGTTGGCGCCGAGGCAGAAGTGCGGCCCGCCGGGGCCGAAGGCCACGTGCTCATTGGGCGTGCGGCCCACGTCGAAGACGTCGCCATCCGGGAAATACTCCTCGTCCCGGTTGGCTGATGCGTAGTAGATGACCACCTTGTCGCCTCGCCGGATGCGCTGGCCCCGGAGCTCTGTGTCTCGGGTGGCAGTACGCCGGAAGTGGATGACGGGGGAGACCCAGCGCAGCATCTCCTCCACCGCCAGGGGCAAGAGGCTGGGGTCTGCCAGGAGTCGGGCCCGCTGTTCTGGGTGCTGGATGAGGGCTAACATGCCGCCGGCGATGGCGTTGCGCGTGGTCTCGTTACCCGCGACCGCCAGGAGCATGAAGAAAGCGTCGAACTCCGCCTCGGTCAAAGCTTCGCCATCCACGTCCGCCCGCATGAGGACGCTCACAAGATCGTCCTGGGGGTCACGCTTCCGCTTGGAAGCCAACTGGTTGGCATAGGCGTAGAGCTCCAGCGAGGCCTTGCGCGCCTCCTCCAGGGACCCCGAGTATTCGGGGTCGGCGTTACCGAGCATGCGGTTGCTCCAATCGAAGACCTGATGGCGGTCTTCCATCGGAATACCCATGAGCTCGACGATGACCTGAAGGGGAAGTTCCGCGGCTACGTCGGTGACGAAATCGCACTGGCCCAAGGGAGCGACGCGATCGATGATGCGGCTCGTCAGCTCCCGGATGTGGGGCTCCAGGCGGCGCACCATGGCCGGCGTAAAGCCCTTGCTGACCAGGCGGCGGTATTTCGTGTGCTGCGGGGGATCCTGGTTTATGAGGAGGGAGCGCATGACGGGCATGGCGTCCTCCGGGGGATCTTCGATGAGGGAGCCCCGCAGGGCGGAGGAGTAGGTGGCCGGGTCCATGGAGACGGCCACCACATCGTCGTATTTAGTTATCGCCCAGAAGCCTCCGCCGCCGGGCTCTGGGTGCCAGTAGACGGGGGCCTCCCGACGCAACAGGCGGAAGGTGTCGTGGGGGACCCCGCGGACATAGATGTCCGGGTCGAGGATGTCGACGCCGGCTAGGGAAACGGTGCCGGGTCTAGCCTTGACCATCTTGAGTAACCCTTTCTAGGCCGGCTCTATTTTGCCGGCTGGGATGGCGTGGCGCCGAGGAGCCGGGCCACCGCCGTCTTCACGAACTTGCGCTGTCGCTCGACCGCTTCGGGGCTCAGGGGATCTTCTAGAACGACGGCGTCCAACAGGGCGGCGTTAGCGAAGTAGCCGAAGATCAGGTGGTAGAGGCCGGCCGCCAAGTGCGGGATCTGGTCGTCCGACCAGATGCGGTCGGCGCCGCTGAGGGCCTGCCGCCCTTGCGTGTACAGCGGCCGGAGGAGACGACGCACGGCGTTCTGGAGGTAGCGGCTGTCGTCGAGGGCCGCGCGCTGGATCAGGCGGGCCAGGTGTGGGTGTTGTGAGAGATAGTCCAGGAGCCGGTCCAGGTTAGCGGCCACCTGCTCGGCCGTGCTGGTCTCGCCCGCCCGAGGCATGAGGGCCGCCAGGTTGTCCAGCCCCCGGCTCAAGACGGCCTCATACAGGCTGCGCTTGTTGCGGAAGTGGTGGTAGAGACTCGCCTGGTTCTTGAGGCTGGTTTCGGCCACGATCTCGCGCATGGACACGCCTTCGTACCCCTTCTCGGCGAAGAGCTGCTCGGCAGCGTCCATGATGATGTCCCGGGTGGACCGGCCGTCGGCGTTCTCCGGGTTCTGCCGTGACACGAAACGAGCCCCCTTAATACGACCTGGGCAATCCCAGAGTCCACTCAGCAACGTAGTTGAGGATCATCTCGCGGCTGATGGGCGCTGTCTTCATGAGGCGAGCACCGTTCCAAAGGTAGATGAGGCCGGTCTCCTCCGCGAAGCCAAGTCCGCCATGGGTCTCGATGGCGGCATCGACGGCCTTGATGGCCAGGTCCGCTGCGAGGAACTTGGCCATGTTGGCCAGGCTTCCGACCTCCGCCGGGTTCTGCCCTTGGTCGAAGGCCCAGGCCGACTTGTAGGTCATGAGGCGGACTGCCTCTTGCATGATCTTGATTTCTGCCAGCGGGTGGGCGATGGCCTGGTACTGGCCGATGGGCGCCCCCTTGAATACCTTGCGCTCGCGGGCGTAGTCCACGGCCCGCTTGAGAGCGAACTCCGTCATACCCAAGCAGATGGCGGCCGCCAGGACCCGCTCCGGGTTCAAAGATGTGAACATCGCCATGGTGCCGTTGTCGGGCTGGCCCACCAGGTTTTCGGCCGGCACCTGGACGTTGTCGAAGAAGAGCTGGAACTGAGTGAGGCCTTCGGTAGCCACGATGGGGATGGGAGTCTTGTGGAGGCCGGGCGACTTGGTGTCGACAAGGAACAATGAGAGGCCGAAGGACTTAGGCTTCTTCTGGGCCTCCACCTCTTCCAGGGTGGTGGTCCGGGCCACCACCAGCATGTAGTCAGCCTCATCGACCCCAGTGATGAAGATCTTCTGGCCGTTGAGGACGTAGTTGTCGCCATCGCGCCGGGCCACCGTCTGTATGCGGAAGGTGTTGCTTCCGGCATCGGGCTCTGTGACGGCGAAGCATAGCTTCCACGAACCATCGGCGATCTTGGGCAGGAACTTGCGCTTGAGGTTCTCCGAGCCGTTTTTCAGGATGCAGCTGGTGTCCATGGCCGTCACCAGTAGCAGGCCAGGGTTGAAGCCGTTGGCGGTGATCTCCTCGAAGGCCAGCGTCAGGGCCAGGAGGCCCATGCCGTTTCCGCCGTACTCCTCGGGAACCAAGCAGCCCAGGAGGCCCAGTTGAGCGAAATCGTCCCAGAGCTCTTGGGGGAACTTCTTGTGCACGTGGGCCATCTCCCGCACCTCGCGCCAGCGGGGCTGCCACTTCGTCTGCAACATGGTGCGCACCGAGGTGCGGACCATCTGGTGCTCGTCTGAGAGGGTGAAATCTAGGGCCAAATCAATCCTCGTTTTCTAGCGCCCTTTGAACTGGGGCGTACGCTTCTCCTTGAAGGCCCGCGGGCCCTCCTTGGCGTCCTCGCTGGCGAAGACCTGCATACCGATGCGAAATTCCACCTCCAGTGCTTGTTCTTCTGGTAGTCCTTCTGTCTCCTGTACCGACTGCTTGATCTTCCTGACGGCCAGCGGCCCATTGGCGGCGATGACCTGGGCCACCTCCTGGGCGGCGGCCAGGGCCTGGCCGTCGGGCACCACGCGCCCGATGAGGCCGAAGGAGAGGGCTTCCTGGGCCGAGTAGTGGGCGCCGGTGAGCAGCATCTCCATCGCCTTCGTATATGGTATCTGCCTCCGCAAGCGGACCGTGGAGCCGCCCATGGGGAAGAGGCCCCAGCGGGCCTCGGAGATGCCGAACTTCGCGCTCTCGCCAGCGATGCGTATGTCGGTGGCCTGGAGGATCTCGGTGCCGCCGGCGATGCATGAGCCCTCAATGGCAGCGATGAGGGGTTTGCTCAAGCGGTAGTTGCGCAAGAGGCCCTTGAAGATGATGCCGGAGTCTTTCCGGCAGCGCTCCTCGAATTCGTCCTCCGGCGGGAGGCCGCGCACCATGCGAGAGACGAGCTTGTCCAGGTCGGCGCCGGCACAGAAGTCGCCGCCAGCGCCGGTGAGGATCACGGCCCGCACCTCAGGGTCAGCGTCGATCATGTCCCAGGCGTCGGCCATGCGGCAGATCATCTCGGGGTTGAGGGCGTTCTTCACCTCCGGCCGGTTCATGACCAGGGTGACGACGTGCCCTTCGCGCTGGACTAAGAGAGCCGGGGTAGCTGACATCCTGACCTATCCTTTGGCCCGGGCGGCCATGGCCACGGCCTTGGCCCACTTGTAATCTGGCTTGCCGCTGGGCTGGCGCTGAATGGCGTCCACGAGATGGAGCTCTCTGGGCACCTTATAGCCGGCGATCTTGGTGCGGCAATGGGCGTCCAACTCCTCCAGGGTGGGGGTGTAGCCCTCGCGTGGCTGGACTACCGCCACCACCCGCTCGCCCCAGCGCTCGTCGGGCACGCCCACTACCAGGGCATCGAAGACGGCTGGGTGGGAGCGCAGTGCCGCTTCCACCTCCTCGGGGTAGATCTTCTCGCCGCCGCTGTTGATGCATGTGGAGCCACGGCCCAAAAGGATGATGGAGCCGTCCTCGTCCACCATGGCCATATCGCCGGCCAGTGCGTAACGCTCGCCGTTGTGTTCTATGAACGTTGCAGCGGTCTTCTCAGGGTCTTTGTAATAGCCGATGGGTACGCGGCCCTTGCGAGCCAGCCGGCCGACGACGCCGGGCGGTACCGGATTCATGTTGTCGTCGACGAC